>JAZQRG010000437.1:0-1861 GCA_045629445.1 Mycetocola sp.
CTCGTCTTCGGGGCGCTCGTGCTCGTCACGATGCTCAGCCTCGCGGTCGGCAACAAGTACATCCCGCTGCCGGACGTCTGGAACGCCCTGTTCTCGCCGGGCGACAGCTACGCCGACACGGTTGTCGCCAGCCGGATCCCGCGCACGATCCTCGGGCTCCTCGTCGGGGCTGCCCTCGCCGTTGCCGGCGGCGTCATGCAGGGACTCACGCGCAACCCGCTCGCTGACCCCGGATTGTTCGGGGTTAACACCGGCGCTGCCGCCGCGATTGTGACGGCAACGGCGCTCGGTGTCTCCGGGGCAACGAGCGTCTGGATCGCCCTGCCCGGCGCCTTCCTCGCCGTGATCGTCGTCTACCTCATTGGCACGGGGCGCGGCAGAGGAACGCCCGTGCGGCTCGTGCTCGCCGGAGTCGTCGTCTCGAGCGTGCTCGCCGCGTACATCCAGGCCGTGTCACTCACCCTGCCGAAGGTCTTCGATGCCTACCGGTTTTGGGTGATCGGCTCGCTCGCCGGGCGTGACCCCGACCTCATCCTCGACGTCCTGCCCTTCATCGTGATCGGCCTGGTGCTCGCCCTCGCGCTGTGCGGTTCACTCAACGCTCTCGCGCTCGGCGACGACACCGCTCGCGCGCTCGGCGCCCACGTTGGCCGCACCCGCATCCTCGGTGCCGTAGCGACGACCCTGCTCTGCGCGGCAGCGACGGCGGCCGTCGGGCCCATTTCCTTCGTCGGCCTCGCCGTTCCCCACATCGTTCGCAGTATCACCGGCGCCGACCATCGCTGGCTTCTGCCGTACTGCCTCGTCGCCGGACCGACGTTGCTGCTCGCCGCTGACATCATCGGCCGCGTCATCGTCAGCCCCGCCGAACTGATGGTCGGTGTCATCACCGCGTTCGTCGGCGGGCCCATTCTCGTGCTCGCGGTTCGCCGGATGAAGGCTGCGGCATGACCGGGGCAACGGTTGCAGCGCCCCGGGGCCACGCCGCCCGGAGCGCGCAGCAGCCGGTTCTCCGGATCGGCAGCTGGATGAGCGTACCGGTGCGGCCGCGCTCGCTCGCGCTTGGCGGCATCCTGATCCTGGCGATTCTGGTCACAGGGCTGCTCACGCTCACCCTCGGCAAGCTCGGGATCGCGCTCGGCGATCTCGTCCCGACGCTGCTCGGCTCTGGCGATGGACGCGACGAGATCGTGCTCACCGCCTTCCGCGGACCGCGGCTCGTCGTCGGCATTGGAGCCGGTGCTGCACTCGCCGTCTCCGGCGCACTGTTCCAGACCGTCACCCGCAACCCGCTCGGCAGCCCGGACGTCATCGGCCTCACCGCGGGCGCATCCGCCGGTGCCGCAGCCTTCGGCCTGATGTGGCCTGGCATCCTTCCGTTGCCTCTCGGCGCGCTGATCGGCGCTTTCGCGGCCATGGCGCTCGTCTTCTTCGGCACAGGCACCGGGTTCAGTTCCCCGGCACGGATGCTGCTCATCGGCATTGGCGTCTCCGCCATGTCGCTCGCGTTCGTGCAGTGGGTTCTCGTCAGGGCCGGGCGTGAGCAGGCGACGGTGCTCGCGACCTACCTCAACGGCAGCCTCGCCGCCCGTGACTGGGACCACGCTGCGACCATCTGGGTCGCCACTCTCGTGCTTCTTCCGTGTGCACTCCTGCTGTCGAGGCGCCTGCAATTGATCGAGATGGGTGATGACCAGGCGGATGCTCTTGGCGCGCGTTCCACGTCAGCTCGCGCGCTCACGATCCTGGTCGCCATCGGACTCGCGACGGCGGCGGTGAGCGTCGCTGGACCCATCTCGTTCATCGCCCTGGTTGCGCCGCAGATCGCTCGACGGCTCAGCCGGAGTGCCGGCCCGAACAT
>JAZQRG010000438.1:0-1930 GCA_045629445.1 Mycetocola sp.
GGTAGCGAAGTCCCGGCGGCAGCCCTCTGGCTCGGCGTCGACGCACTCGGCATCGGCGGCATCGCCGTGGCAGCGGCAGTCGCACGCCGCCGCGCGCAGAACAACCACTGACGCACATAAGCAGTTGATGAAGGCCCCGGAGTTTCCGGGGCCTTTGTCGTTGGCGGGTTCGGTTTTGGTTCTGTGCTTGTCTGATTCGCCCTGAGTTTCGTTCCGTCCTTTCCTTTTGGAGGATGGATTCATGCCAGGACCGTATCCGGACGAGTTCCGTCAGCGTGCGCTGCGGATGTTGAGCGAGGCTCGCCCCGATCACAAGACCGATCACGCCGCGATCAAGCACGTCGCCGCCAAGCTCGGCATCAACCCCGAGACGTTGCGATTGTGGAAGAAGCGCCTCGACGTCGACGAGGGCCGCCAGCCGGGGACCTCGAGCGAGGCGCAGGCGGAGATCAAGCGGTTGAAGAAGCAGATCACCGAGTTGGAGAAGGCGAACGAGATCCTCCGGTCGGCGAGCGTGTTTTTCGCGACCGAGCTCGGCCGCCCCTCGTCGAGATGATCGCGTTCGTCGACAAGATGCGTGATCGTTTCGGGGTCGAGCTCGTCTGCCGTGTGATGCGGCAAGCCGAGGTGGGGTTCCTCACCGCCCGCGGCTACCGGGCAGCGAAAGCTCGTCCCGCGTCAGCCCGGCAACTGCGGGACGAGCTGCTGATCCCGGAGATCGCACGGTTGCATGCGGAGAACTATGGCGTCTACGGGGTCCGGAAGATGCACGCGCTGCTGCGGCGGCAGGGCTGGGCGATCGGTCGCGATCAGACTGGCCGGCTGATGCGGATCGCTGGTGTTCGCGGCGTGAAGCGGTCGAAGAAGGTGTTCACCACGAAGTCCGACCCGGCGAATGAGAAGCCGAAAGATCTCGTCCAACGCAGGTTCACCGCGGACGCGCCGCGCAGGCTCTGGGTCGCGGACGTGACCTATGTCGCGACGTGGTCTGGGTTCGCTTACGTCGCGTTCGTCACCGATGTGTTCTCCCGCCGCATCGTCGGGTGGAACGTAGCCTCGACGCTCAAAGCCGACATCCTGCCGCTCCA
This sequence comes from Mycetocola sp., assembly GCA_045629445.1. Lineage (GTDB taxonomy): Bacteria > Actinomycetota > Actinomycetes > Actinomycetales > Microbacteriaceae > Mycetocola_A. The sequence continues at coordinate 1,089 of JAZQRG010000438.1, forward strand.
GGCGCTGAACATGGCCGCGTGGGCTGCGGACGGGAACCTCGACGGGCTCGTCCATCACGCCGACCACGGGTCGAACTACCTCGCCGTGGTCTACACGGACCGCATCGAGGAACTCGGCGCGACGCCGTCGACAGGAACCGTCGGCGACAGTTTCGATAACGCGATGGCCGAGGCCGTCAACGGGCTCTACAAGACCGAACTGATCCGCCGCCGCGGCCCGTGGCGCACGGTCGAGCAGGTCGAACTCGCGACGCTCGAGTACGTGTGGTGGTGGAACAACCAGCGCCTCCACGGAGAGCTCGACATGCGCACCCCTGCCGAGGTCGAAGCCGACTACTACGCTGACCTCGAGACACCCTTGGGAACACCCGTCTCCCAAGCCGCCCGATAGGAACGAAACCCAGGGCGAATCACATCGAATCCACCGGCAAGTCCATGTCCCGATTTCGCATCCCAAAGCGGCTCATGGGATGCGAATTTGGGACATCGGCGCCCGGCGCCGCTCACCTCAGCCCGCCCGGCGCCGCTCACCCCAGCCCGCCGCGGGCGTTACCCGAACACCACGGTGACCCCGCCCGCGCTCGCGCGAACTCGCCTCAGGCGTCGAGCGTGACCTCGACCCGGGCCGGTACCACGGTGGGGTGGTGGCCGGACATCGCCTCGATGACGCGGACGACCTGGGCGGAGTAGCCGAACTCGTTGTCGTACCAGACGTAGAGGATCAGGTTGGTGTCGTTCGCGATGGTGGCCAGGCCGTCCACGATGCCCGCGCGGTGCGAGCCGACGAAGTCCGTGGAGACGACCTCCGGAGACTCGACGTAGTCGATCTGCTGGCGCAGCTT
>JAZQRG010000439.1:0-1679 GCA_045629445.1 Mycetocola sp.
CAACGCCGTGGCTTTCGGCGAGGCGCATCAGGCGGCCCTCATGCGAGATGAGGCGCTTGTTGATGTCGTAGAGCTGCTCGACCAGGGCTTCGATGCGGTTGTTGTTGAGCGAGAGCGACTTCACCGAGGTGACGATGTCGGATTTCAGCTCGCGATACTTGCGCTCCTGGGCCGGGGTCAGCTGCTTGTTCTGCATGCGCTGTTCCACATGCTCGACCTGCAGGCGGCGCAGCTTCTTGTAGTTGTCGGCGATGGAGTCGAAGGTCTCGAGAACACGGGGCTTCAGCTCGGCTTCCATGGCCGAGAGCGACACGTTGGTCTCAAGGTCGTCGTCGTCCATCTCGCCTTCGGGCGGGGTCATACCCTCCTCGGTCTCGGCAGCCTCCTCGGGCTCCTCGCCGAGAGCGTCCACCTTGGGCGCGCCCTTGCCGTCAGGTCCTGCATAGGTGGCTTCGAGATCGATGATGTCGCGCAGGAGCACTCGGCCTTCGACGAGCTCGTCGCGCCAGATGATGATGGCCTGGAAGGTCAGCGGGCTTTCGCAAAGGCCCGCGATCATGGCCTCGCGGCCGGCCTCGATGCGCTTGGCGATGGCGATTTCGCCCCCGCGCGACAGGAGCCCCACCGAGCCCATCTCGCGCAGGTACATGCGCACGGGGTCGTCCGTGCGGTCGGTCGGCTCCTTGGCCGTGGTTTCGCGGACGGCGACGGCGCGGGTCTGTGCGACCTCGACGAGCTCGCCGCCTTCGGCTTCCTCTTCCTCGGCCTCAGGCTTCTCGCCCTCTTCCGCCTCTTCCGCCTCGACGACGTTGATGCCCATCTCCGAGAGCTGGCCAAGCACGTCCTCGATCTGCTCGGAGTTAAACTCCTCCGGCGGCAGAACCTCGTTCAGTTCATCGTAGGTGACATAGCCGCGCTTTTTCGCGAGCTTGATCATCCGTTTGACGGCGGCATCGCTCAGATCGAGAAGCGGCCCATCGGTCTGTTGCTCCGGTGCCGTCGTCTCGCCTTCGTCCCGCACGGTTGCCTTCGTTGCCATGCTTTGCTCTACTCCGGCGCCCTGCCGGTCCCCTTTAGCCAGGCGCCCAATGCGCGACAGGGTGGAAAGGCTCAAGAAACCTACCACCCGGAAATCAGTCCCACCCATAAAACAGCAAGTCGCTTGACTAACCGTTAACTATCTTCGCCCGTACCACCTGCACCATGCCGGGCTGCAGCCTCAGCCATGAACGCCCCCCATGGAGCCGTCCTTGTCCATATCGGCCTCGGCGCCTTCGACAGAGGACAGCTGGTTCTGGACCTCTCGCAGCCAGGCGAGATTGGCCTCATTGTCCTCTTCAGCAAGCGCGCGCTCGGCAGCCCGAAGCTCGCTATGTAACGTGCGTGCACGACGATGCAAGGTGATGGCTTGCCTCAATGCGTCTTCAAGCCGCAAGGAATCCGCATGCGGGTCGAGCATCCAACGGTCGCCGGGGCGGACCTGGGAGGTCATTCGATCGGCCGCCTCGGCCAGTCCGGCGCGCTCCAGGCGGGCCTGCATCACGGTGTTGCTGGCCGGCTCTCCGCCGGACGCTCCATCCAGAAGAAGCCCTCGCATGATTTGGGCGGTACGTCCCTCAAGTTCAAGATCTGCAAGGACTTCTACGTGATTCTGGATGAGAGCGGGATGCGCCAGGAAG
>JAZQRG010000440.1:0-4806 GCA_045629445.1 Mycetocola sp.
GCTGCTGCACGACTACCTGAACCGGGCCGAAGCAGTGCCCGATGCGGGACAGACACCGCACCTGCTGGGCGAGGCCTTCGCATTCCAGCAGCGATATCTCGAGACGGGCTCGATGCGGCCGTCCCAGGCCTGAAGTCTTCGTACCGTAGACCCCAGAACACATCGCGATCGAGGGCGTGGGTTCCGCTCACGCGTCAACCGTGTGGGCGAGCGAAGTTTCGTGGACTTCGGCCCACTTCGTCGGGCCGTCGGTGAACGCGCCGCGGTATGCGGCAGCGGGGTGTCGGTCGCTCAGCCGATCGGATCCGAAGAGCTTGTTGCGCAGGGTGCCCTCCGCGTATTCGCTTTGGGCGAGTCCGCGCTCGCGGAGCACCGGAAGTACCTTGTTTGCGAACTCCTCGAACGATCCGGGGATCACCCAGTTGATGACGTTGATGCCGTCGACGCCGGCCACCTGCCAGAGTTCGATCGCGTCTGCGATTTGTTCTGGAGTTCCTACCACCACGGTGTCCCTCAAACGCTGAATCGAGAAGTCGCCCACGGTGGGCTCTCGATCGACGATGTGCTGCCGCAGGTGATCCAAGAACCCGTGAGCGGTATTGGTCCGGACCTCGCTCAGTGGCGTATCGGCGGAGTAGACGCGACCGTCGGGGTCGACGATCGCGGCGTGTGCGGCGTAGCCGTCGGAACTCACGAACTGCTGGTAATAGTCGAACTTCTCTTTCGCTTCTTGTTCGGTATCGCCGATGACGAAACTGAGCCCCTGGTGGAAGGTGATGTCTCCGGGGTCCCTGCCGAACGACGCCGCCAGTGCCCTGGTCTCGTCGATCTGTTGGCGGGCGATCTGCGGCGTCGGAGCCACCAGGAAGACCGCTTCGGCATTGCGCGCCGCGAACGCGCGGCCGGGGCCGGATGAACCGGCCTGAAAGAGCACGGGCGTGCGCTGCGGTGAGGGCGAGGGGAGAAACGGCCCCTCGACCCGGTACCGCTCCCCGGAATGAAATATCTTGTGTACCTTCGTCGGATCAGCGTGCAGGCTTCCGTTCTTGTCGTGCAGCAGTGCGTCTTCGTCCCACGATCCCTCCCAGAGCTTGTACGTGACGTCGACGTATTCATCGGCCCAGCGGTAACGCTCGTCGTGGTTCTCCAGGGCCTGGTAGCCGAAGTTGCGGTACCCGTTGTCCTGGGTGCCGGTCACGATGTTCCAGGCGATCCGGCCCTTGCTGATGTGGTCGAGTGTGGCGATCTGGCGTGCGAAGTTGGTCGGATGTTGCTGGAACACGTTGGACGTCACCGCTAGTCCGAGATTGGTCGTGTGCGCGGCCAATGCCGAGACCAGCACGGTCGGATCGTTGCTGGGGATCTGCAGACCCTCACGTACGTACACCGAGTAGTCTGCTTCGGAATCACCGTACAGACCTGAGACATCAGCGAAGAAGATCGAGTCGAACTTCGCTGCCTCCAAGGTCTTTGCCAGACCGATCCAGGTCTCGACATCGTTGAAGTTGCTCTGCTGCGCGTCCGGCCTGCGCCACTGTCCATGGTGGATGTGGCTGGTCGTGTTCATGACAAACGCATTGAAAAAGAGACGATTGGTCATCGGGTGCTCCTGCTGTCGGAAATGGGAAGGTGGTGGGCGCGATGGCTCGCGGGCAGGAACGGTCCCTGTCCGAAGAGCTTCTCCCGCAGGGTTCCGGGTGCGTAGTGACGCTGAACCAGCCCGCGGTCTTGCAAGACGGGTACGACGAATTCGATGAAATCGTCGAAGGTGTCCGGGCGAACGAGTTCGATGAGTCCGATCCCATCGATACCTGCCTCGTACCACCGCCCGATCTCGTCGGCGACCTGGTGCGGGTCGCCGACGATTCGTTTGAGTAGAACGTTGCCGAGCAGCAGATCCCGGAAGGTGAGTTGTGCTCGTTGTTCTTCTGGCACAGACTCCCTGAGGCTCTTGAGGAATCCCTGCATGCCGTCGGTGGACAGGTCGGCAAGCGGTTTGTCGAGATCAATCGAGGCGAAGTCGACGTGTAGGTGACCGCTCAATTGCGCCAGCATCGCCTCGTCGTCGATCCACTGCTCGTAGAGTGCATCCTTGCGCCGGGCCTCGTCTTCGGTGCCGGCGACCACAATCGAGAGTCCGGCAAAGAACTTCAGGTCCTCGGGCGCCCGGCCCGCGGCCTCGGCGCGGGCCCGCAAGTCCGCCACGAGTTCTGCGGCGGCTTCGGGTGAGGATGCGGTGACGAAGGTCAATTCGGCGTTGGCGGCGGCGAAGTCCCTGCCCACCGGTGATCCACCCGCCTGGAGAAGGACCGGGGTGCGTTGCGGTGAGGGTGGCACATGGTGCGGCCCCTGAACCGAGAATTGCTTCCCCTGATGGCCGATTTCGTGGATCTTGTCGGTATCGACGAATACACCGGTCTCGACGTCTCTGACGAGTGCGCCGTCGTCCCAGCTACGCTCCCAGAGTTTGAGCGTGACGTCGAGGAATTCTTCGGCCCATACGTAGCGGTCGTCGTGGGCAGGCAGCTCGTCGAGGCCGGCGTTGCGGGCACCGTTCTCGATCACCGACGTGACGACGTTCCAAGCGATTCGACCGTCGCTGAGGTGATCGAGGGTCGACAGCTGACGGGCGAATGCGTAGGGCTTCTGATAGAACACCGAACTTGTCACGACGAAGCCGAGTTCAGTTGTGTGCGTGGCCAATGCGGTAGTGAGGATGAGTGGGTCGCCGGTGGGGAACTGCGTGCCGTGCCTAACGGAGGTCTCCCAATTGCCGCCGTAGACGTCGTAGGCTCCGATGATGTCGGCAAAGAAGAGGAAGTCGAAGTGTCCACGTTCCAGCGACTGCGCGAAATCGATCCAGTGATCCAGACGCTCGAACTCTCGTTGTCGAGACGCCTCGGGGAGTCGCCATAGACCGTGCAACGCGTGTGAGCCGTTGTTCATGACGACCGCACCAAGGATGAGTCGGCGATCAGCCATCGGTGGCACCTGCCGCAGCAGCGGTGACCTCGACGGCACGATCCTGGACGGTCTGCCATGTACTGGTCGCCCACGAACTCGGAGAGACGCCGTTGAGTATGTGGTTGCCGACGATGGTCTGGCGATAGATCGCGGGGTTGTGCGAAGCCAAGGTGCGGGCGTTGCGCCAGTGCCGATCGAGTCGGAATCGCTCGGTCACCGCGGAGGCTCCGCCGACCTCGAAGAGGTCACTGGTCAAACCGAGGACCAGTTCGATGACGGCGGTCTGGGCACTGAAGGCGGCGAGGTCGGCATCGTCGAACACCTGTGGCGTGACCTGTTGCGCTGCTACGGCTTCGGCGGCGGCACCGACTGCGTCGGCCACGGCGAGGGTTGTCGCGGTCGCGGCGAATGATGAGCTCGCAACCCGGCCGACAATCTGTTGGATCTGCGGATCTGTCTGCGGCTCAGGGTACGAGGGATTGATGAGGTTGCGTCCACGTTGGTTGACGAAACGTGCGACATCATCGACGGCTGCTTTGCCGACACCGGCCAGGGTCGCGAGGTGCACGAGCTGAAAGAACGCGAGCAGGTACGTCCCTTCGAGATGGCCGTTCGGATAGACCTCGACGTCGGTGTCCGAAACGTCCACGTCGTCGAAGATGGTGGTGCCGCTGCCGGTCAGTCGCTGACCGAACCCGTCCCAGTCATCGATCCGTTCCACTCCGGGGGCGGCGGTGGACACCAGAACATTTGCGCTCTGCTCAGAGTCGACCTTGGCGGTGGTGTGGATCCAGTCGGCGAACAGGCTTCCGGTGGAGTAGAACTTCTTTCCCGTCAGGCGCCACCGGTCGCCGGTCTTGGTGACAGTGGTCGCATTGTCCCAGAACGAGCTGTTCCCCTTCTCGGACTGCGCATTTCCGATGAGGGCACCATCGGCGATCCGCCGCAGCCAGCGCTCTCGCACGGCCGCGTCCGGGTGGCTCAGTCTGGACTCGACAAATCCGAAGTGCCCGCGGAGCAGCTGTGGCAGATTGGAGTCGGCCCGACCGAGTTCGATGAGCTGACGGATGAACTGTGGGATCGTTGCCCCGAAACCCCCGTATTCCACGGGTACCCGGATCCTGCCGAAGCCGGCGTCTCGTAGCCATTCGACTTCGTCTGCAGGCAGTCGGCGATCGGATTCGCGGCCAACGGCGCCATCGGCGATCCGCGCGTAGACCGGAGCGAACCGCTCGGTGAGCTCAGCATCAGTGGTCATCGGACAGCTCCTAGACGTGGGAGGGCGGTGAGAAGCCCTTGAGTGTAAGGATGTTTCGGACGTTCGAAGACGTCATCCGCCGACCCCGATTCCACGACTTTGCCGTCTTTCATCACGAGTATCCGGTCGCTCATGTGATGTATCACGCCGAGATCGTGGGAGATGAACAGATAACTCACACCCAACTCATCCTGCAGGTCGGTGAGCAGGTCGAGAACCTGGGCCTGGATCGAGACGTCGAGTGCGGAGACCGGCTCATCGCAGACGATCACGTTTGGTTCTGGAGCCAACGCCCGGGCGATCGCGACGCGCTGCCGCTGGCCGCCGGAGAGTCGCAGTGGCGAAGCCGGCAGATGACGGTCGGTCAATCCGACCTGTTCGAGGAGACGGACAGTACGTTCGCGAGCCTCGGTTCGGTTGGAGGGCGGTCGTGTTCCGGTCGAAAGGGCATCGGCCAGGATTCGGCCGACCGGCCATCGAGGGTCGAATGAACTGAGTGGATCCTGGTAGACAACGCCGAGCTGGCTTCGCCGCGCTCGTCGTTGGCCGGACGTGAGTGCTGTCCACGGATCGCCGTGCAGGAG
>JAZQRG010000441.1:0-3561 GCA_045629445.1 Mycetocola sp.
TCGACGTCGAATACGACGACGGAAATTGGCGCAGGAGCGAACTGATCGAGTACCTGCTTGACTGGCTCCCCGAGATGACACTTCCGGCCAGTACGCTCGCCGGCATCAACCACGTGACCGCGCGGCAGCTGCCTGCCCAGGCGCTGAAGGCGCTCGAGCGGCATGGCACCGCTGACATCCCGCAGGTGGTTGCCGCGGTGATGCTCCACGCCATCCTGCGCCACCACTTTGAGGCGGAGCCCATCGCATGCCGGATCTTCTTCCGAGTCTCCGGCGGCGTGCGGGCCACGAGCGCCCACATCGTACAGTCGGGGGACGCCGAGGAGATCTGGCTGGGACGTTCGAAGCTGATCACGGCCGCGACGCACCGCGAGGTAATTGACGAGGTTCTTGGGGAGCTGAGGACGGCCCTTAACCGGGACGTTCTCGTGGAGGAGCGTGAAATCATCGTACAGCTGCGCGAGCCTCACCACCTCAGGGCCGACCACCTCGGCCCTGTACTCGATGGGATGGCGAAGACGTCTGATCTTTTGCGCGTGCTGCGGCTTCCTGTGCTGATCGCCTACGACAGCGCCACCCTGTCCCCGGGCTTCGTCCCCGATTACGCCGAACGTCTGCGTACCGAAGTCGACGCCGAGTACGCCCGCATAAAGTCGCAGCTGGGACGAGAGCTCGACCGGGTTGAGGTCGCGATGTTCCTCGTGCCCGTCGAGTGCGCTGACACTCTGGCTGTGGAGTTCGAGAAGCGGCTGAGGCGCGCGTAGATGGACACGGAAACGATTCGCCGGCATCTGGCCAACCGTGTCTCCTTCGTCGAGAACCGCTTCGCCATCCTGGGCGCGCTGGTCCGACTGGCGAACGACGAAAGGACCGCGGTAGTCGCCCGCGAACTCGTGATCAGGACTCTCGCCCTGAGGGCGGCGCTCGACGCAGGCTACGACGAACTGCTCGACTCGCTCGTGCGCCAGGTCGGGCTCTATCCCTACGTCGATCAGAATAGGCCGAGGAGCTTCGAGGATCAGTTCGTCATCGAGGCACACCGGGTGCCCGGACTCCAGGACGATCGGCTCTTCCACAGTCTCCAGCTCTCTGTCTTCCAGGAACTGGTTGGGGGCCGGAACGTGGTCCTGAGCGCACCTACGAGCGTCGGGAAGAGCCTCGTTATCGACGCAGTCCTCGCCACCAAGCGTCACAAGCGTGCGGTGATAATCGTCCCGACCATTGCTCTCATCGACGAGACCCGCCGCCGCATCGGCCACTCGCTCGGCAAGTCCCACGACATCATCACGCACCCCAGCCAGCGGCGCCTCGACGACGGTCGCCCCACCGTCTACGTCCTCACCCAGGAACGGGCGCTCAGCCGCAAGGACCTCGACAACGTCGACTTCTTCGTCATCGACGAGTTCTACAAGCTCGACCTGCGAGGCGGCGAGACGGACGAGCGCGCGGTGGACCTGAACCTGTGCTTTCATCGTTTCGCCCGCCAGGGAGCGCAATTCTACCTTATCGGCCCGAACATCGCCGACGTGCGTGGTCTGGCATCGGAATACCGGCACGTCTTCCTGCCCTCGCCGTTCTCGACCGTCGCGCTGGACGTCGTCCACTTCGACCTGAAGAGAAAGGGCCCCGAGAGAGCGAGCAAGCTAGTCGAGCTGTGCCGCGGCTTCACATCTCCGACGCTGGTCTACTGCCAATCACCTCGTAGCGCCCGCGAAGCGGCAAAGCTGATGTACACCGAATGCGACCTACCGATGGTCGCGAGAACCCGCGACGCCGTGGAGTGGCTTGAGCAGAATTTCCCCTCGGAGTGGGAAGTGATCCAGGCCCTGCGGAGAGGTGTAGGCATCCACCACGGCAACGTGCCCCGCGCGCTGCAGCAGTACATGGTGCGGGCGTTCGAGGAAGGTCACATCGGGTTCCTAGTCTGCACCTCGACGATAATCGAGGGCGTCAACACGGTCGCGGAGAACGTTGTCATCTTCGATCAACGTCGTGGCAACAACAAGACGATCGACGACTTCACCTTCCGGAACATCGCCGGCCGCGCGGGCCGGATGAACCGCTACTTCATCGGAAAAGTCTACGTCCTCGAGGGTGCCGTCGACGAGGGCGACCACGTCGTCGATCTCCCCATAGAGAGGCAGGACGACACAACGCCCCTATCGCTGCTGCTTGACCTTCCGAGCGACAGCCTGACCAGGCAGTCGCAGGACCGCCTGACAGAGGTGTTCTCCGGCTCGAAGCTCAGCGAGGCGACGATCAGACAGAACCGCTACGTGCCAATGCCCGCGCAGAACGCGCTATTCGATGCGATCGATGGCCTATACGATAGGAATCCGGCCCTGCTCACATGGCGTGGCATGCCGGATTCGGAACAACTGCTCGCTGTCTGCGACCTCATCTTCGACCACGTCGACCAGGGAGCGAGCCTTCGCAGGCACGGAATCTTCAAGGGGGCACAACTTCAGGCCGTACTCACAGGGCTGATGAAGGCACTCGACTTTGGCAGTTTCATCCGCAGGAGGGTCAACGAGCGCTGGGAGGACCACTCGGTAAGCGACGCGGTAGAGTATGCCCTCGCTTTCCTTAGAAACTACGTCGGCTACACCTTCGGAAGACAGCTCATGGCGGTGAGCCGGATCCAGGTCGACGTGCTGTCCCATTTCAAAGGAGCGAAGCCGGGCGATTACAGCCTCTTGGCCGCGCGTGCTGAATCGCTCTTCCTACCGGCGGGTATTTACGCATTGGATGAGTACGGCGTGCCGGCTGAGATCGCGGTCAAGCTCATGCGATCGAGGGGAGCGGTCGAGGACGTGGACCAGGGTCTGCGGATGCTGGCCTCGCTTTCGCTTGATGGGATCGATCTGCTACCGTTCGAACGCGACCTCATTGAAAATGTGAGGCAGTCTCTCCCGCCCCGTGCGTTCGTACCGTCAGGCGCGAACGCCGAATGAGGCTGCGGATTTGCCGTCGCGGATAATCCCTCGGAAGAGGACGGGCAGCAATCCACCAAGCGGTCAATCGCTGCTGGCTGAGTGGATGGCGGCTTTGGGGCGCGCCGAAACGAACATGGAAGGGGGGGATTGGAGCGCCAAGCCCACACTCGACTGAGTGTTTCCGCGGTATACTGCCGGGGACGACCCGCCGCCCTCCGCCACCGATCGATTGGGAAGGTGATATAGCGCCAATCCATATGTGCGAGCAGATTTCGCGCATAAGGCGCAATTACGCGATAGGGCGGCGTTTCACCTCATTCGAGGCATAAAGCCGTGTTGACCGCGTATGGGGTCAGATTGCACCTTTTATGGGCGAAACGACAAACGCAACGATTTCAACAGTTTAAGGGGGGTAGTGGTGCCCGGGGACGGGGTCGAACCGCCGACACTGCGATTTTCAGTCGCATGCTCTACCAACTGAGCTACCCGGGCATTCCGTCCTGAGCCGGACAGAGCGCGCCTACTAGTCGGCGGATTCTTCGCTGTCCAGCCCGGCTTGCGAAATTCTTTCGGAGGCCACCGGCGGGCCGGGCAGGCGGTAGCCTTCGCCGAGCCAGTTGAGGAG
>JAZQRG010000442.1:0-2108 GCA_045629445.1 Mycetocola sp.
TCGTTAAGACGATCGTTCAGTTTCGAAGCCGTCACCGGTACGGTAGGGGCCAGAGCGAACGAAGGAGTTCCGTGTCGACCAGGATTTTCGTGCGGGCAGAACCGACACCGGGGGAGAAGCGCGTCGCTGCCACGGCGGAGAGTGTGAAGAAGCTCATTGCCGCTGGCCTCGAGGTCGAGGTCGAATCGGGGGCAGGGGTTGCAGCTGGACTCGAGGACTCGGTCTATGAGCTGGCTGGCGCGCGCATCGTTTCAGCCGGAGCCTCGGTGAATGCGGACGTGTATTGCCATGTTCGGCCGCTGACGGTAGCGGAGGTCACGGCCTTTCCTCCCGGCGTGACCACGGTGGGCACCGTCGATCCGTTCGCCCACCTCGACGTGGTTGCCGCGATGGCTGACCGCGACATCACGAGCTTCGCACTCGACTTTCTTCCGCGCATTTCCCGTGCTCAGTCGATGGACGTGTTGTCGTCGCAGGCGTTCATCGCCGGATACAAGTGCGCTCTCGAAGCTGCGAATGCATTCGGCCGGATGTTTCCGCTCACCATGACGGCTGCGGGAACGCTCGCCCCTGCACGCGTTCTCGTCCTCGGCGCCGGCGTTGCCGGACTCCAGGCGACCGCTACCGCGAAACGTCTCGGTGGCATCGTCAAAGCGTACGATGTGCGCTCGTCCTCTGCTGAGGAGGTGCGCTCGGTCGGCGGGACGTTCATCACCCTCGACCTCGAGGCCGCGGACTCGAGTGGTGGATACGCTCGAGAACTGGGCGAGGACCGGGCGCGACGCCAACGGGAGCTCCTCACTCCCTACGTGACGGCATCCGACATCATCATCACAACCGCTGCAGTCCCGGGACGACCGGCCCCGCAGCTCATCACGAATGAGATGATGCGGGGGATGAAGTCGGGGTCCGTGATCGTGGACCTTGCAGCCGAGAGCGGTGGAAACGTGGAGGCGTCCGAAGCAGGCGCCAGGATCCGGCACCCGGTCGACGCGGGAACGGTGCTCGTTCTCGGCGCCAAGGACATCCATTCTGAACTCGCCGTTGACGCCTCCGCTTTGCTCGGCATGAACTTCGCGAACTTCCTGACCGCCATCACCGTCGACGGTGCCGTCTCACCCGACTTCTCCGACGAGCTCGTGAGCGGCTCATGCATCACCGCCGGCGGCGCCGTCGTGAATCCCCGAATCAGTGAACTTCTCCCCGAGAGGGCCGCACGCTAATGGACGCATTCGCTCTCCTGACAATCACCGTTCTCGCCGTCTTCCTCGGCTTCGAGGTTGTCTCGAAGGTATCGAGCACTCTTCACACTCCGTTGATGAGCGAGGCCAATGCGATTCACGGCATCATCCTGCTCGGCGCCATCATGGTCGCGGGGCAGGCGACGGAGCCGCTGACGCTCGCGTTGTCTCTCGCGGCAGTGCTCCTCGCCACGATCAATATCGTCGGTGGATTCGTGGTGACCGACCGGATGCTCCTCATGTTCTCGGCGAAGCCGAAACGCCACCCCGGCGGGGAGGAGCGTTCGTGAAACTCCTCGACGAGAATGTTGTCCTCGCGGGCTACCTGATCGCGGCCGTGTGCTTTATCCTCGCGCTCAAGGGGCTCAGTTCACCGCGCACGGCACGGAGGGCGAACGGACTCGGAGCCCTCGGTGCGGTCATCGCCCTGCTGAGCTACAGTCTCGGCACCGACATCCGCAATGGGCTCTGGATAGTGCTGGCCATCGTCGTCGGGGCAGTGATCGCCGTTCCTGCGGCACGCCGCGTGCAGATGACCCAAATGCCGCAACTCGTTGCCGCGTTCAACGGAGTCGGTGGCGGTGCGGCCGCGCTCGTTGCCCTGGTCGAATTCACCCATCTGACGGATGCCTGGAGCGGCGCGGTCATCGCCTTCACCGTGTTCATCGGTGGAGTGTCCCTCACCGGATCGTTTGTCACCTTCGGCAAACTGCAGGGCATCATCACCAGCCGGGCCGTCGTCTTTCCCGGCCTTAGCGTCGTACTCGCGCTTGCCGTTGTGGCATCGTTCGCGTCTGCTATCACGATGGTCGTCACGGGGGAGCTGGGCTGGGCATTCGGCCTCCTCGCACTCGGGCTCCTCCTCGG
>JAZQRG010000443.1:0-2534 GCA_045629445.1 Mycetocola sp.
CGATCCACGCCAGCTGGCCAGCCGGCGAGTCGGTGAGGCCGAATGCCACGGTCTGGGGTCGAGTCGACTGAATAATCGCGTACCCGGCACCGTCCTCCAGCTGGTGCCGCATGCCAGCCAACCGCGTGTTGTCGGTCGGGCTCAGGTCAGCCAGTTCGGCCGGGTCGCCCGTCGGGAAACCCAGACTGCCGTTGACGTGCACACCGACAACATTTCTCGGAGCCAGGTACCCGAGCCGCGGCGAAATCACCGAACCACTGTCGCCGCCCTGGGCTCCATACCTCTCGTAGCCCAGCCGGCGCATCAATTCAGCCCAGGCGGTTGCCACGCGCGCGATGTCCCAGCCGGTGTCCGTCGTCGGACCGGAGAATCCAAAACCAGGGATCGAAGGGGCGACCACGTGAAAGGCATCCGCCGAGTCCCCACCGTACGATCGGGGGTCCGACAGCGGCCTCACGATGTCGAGAAATTCCACGACCGATCCCGGCCATCCGTGGGTGAGGATGAGCGGGAGCGCATCCGCCTCGGGGGAGCGGGCATGGAGGAAGTGGATGTTCTGCCCATCGATGGTGGTTTCGAACTGCGGGATGCTGTTGAGCCTCTGCTCAAAACGGCGCCAGTCGAACGACGTGCGCCAGTGTTCAGCCAGATCCCGGAGGTAACCGACAGGGACACCGTAGGACCAGCCGACTCCCGGCAGCTCGTCAGGCCAGCGCGTCCGGGCAAGCCTGGCCTTGAGGTCGTCCAACTCGGTATCGGGTACGTCGACGCGAAATGGTCGGATCGGCGTGTCGTTTATCGTCATGCTCACACCGTATGAAAACCAGCGGTCAGTTTCTGACCGCATTCGAATCTCGCATTATGTCAAGTAGTCGAGAGCGCCCGTGATGAATGGGGAAGTGGGGCTACACCCGTGCCGATCGTCCGAGAGCAACGCCTTGAACAACCTGCATGATCCCGACGATGACGAGCAGGGCCGCAGACACCTGGAGCCAGAAGACCGTCGCCGCGACGGGTGCAAACAGCAGAACGAGGCCGCCGAGAATGCTCACGACGCCGACGATAATCGCGATCCATCTCGCGCTTCCTCGCGGCATATCCATCAGCACACCGATTCCCTCGACGATCCAGGTCAACCCGATGACCGCCGCGACGACGGCCACCCCGAACAGTGGGTTGGCAAACACGAAGACACCACCGATGACCAGCAGAACACCGAGCACGGCGAGGAAGATTCGATACGAGGCAGACGGGCCCGTTGTGGCCACCGCTCGAACGATGCGAGCGATCCCGCTCACGACGAAGTACAGGCCAAAGAGCCACGCAACGATCGACAGCGTTGCCTCAGGCCAGAGGAAAATCGCTCCGCCGACGATGATGGCGACAACGCCGGTGACGATCACGACCGTTCGTGCCGTTTTCAGTTCGATCGGTGCAATACCGACGGACTCGGTGCGAAAGAAATATGACATTGCCAACTCCGGTTCTGGCGGTCATCCGCCATCGTCACCACACCGACAGGCGAGCCGCGGTGCGGCTGCTTCGGTGCATGTGACGATTGTCACTCCCGCCGACAATTCTCCGCCAGTGCCCCGGGAACTTTTCGTCGTCGTCCGTTCCGATAATGCACATTATGTCAAGTAACGGATAGAAGGCCCTCCCCACGCCCTCACACACTGCGCTCGGTCCGGCTCAGCGGCATCGGGACGTGATCGACCCAAGAGACGCGCGGACAGTTCATGCGGCTCCAGCGAACGTGGCATCCTTACCGCGAGACCGTGAGATCGTCCGTCATTTTTTCGGCGAGGTGATGAGCCAGCCGAACAGCGAGACACGTCGCCAAAAATGTCGGGTTCGCCTCCCCCGCCGTGCGGAAAACACTGCTCGAGGCGATATAGAGATTCTCCGTCCCGTGGACCAGGCAATCGGCGTCGACCACGCCGTCCGTCGGCTCGGTGCTCATCCGGGTCGTCCCAATACTGTGAAAGCCATCAATCGCTTGCTCCCAGACGGATGCCCGCACGCCGTCAGGAGTCGGCGCCAGGTACTCGATCCGGCCGACACCCGCAGCCTGCAACTGGGTGTCGAGAAGTCGATGGCTGAGCACAACCGAGTCCACGTCCTGTTCGGTGAACCGATAATCGATCGACAGTCGCGAGACCGTCGCACCCTGCAGCAGCGCAATGCGACTCTCCGGATTCGGGACCTGCTCCCCGTGGTAATGAATGGCGTACCGGCCGTTCTGGTTGGCGAGAATGAAGCCGGGCTTTCGAACCGTTGAGAGGTAGCGTCGCCGAAGCACGTCAAGTACGTCGACCGCCGCGCGCCATGGGCGCCGAAGCACATTGACCACGTGAGCTGACGTCCGCCGTGGCCGCGGTCCGATGTGCCGAAGCCGGATTCCCTCGGCGAGAAGCGCGCGCCCGATGGCAGGAATCACCAGCGCGAGGTACACCAGTGACAGTGTCGCGTTGCGGTGATCAGCCGCGTAAAACGGCGGGTTGTCAATGTAAAAACTCGTATTGAGAATCTGC
>JAZQRG010000444.1:0-10658 GCA_045629445.1 Mycetocola sp.
GAGGGCAAGGGCCTGTCGCGCCTCGTCACCGACACCTGTGACGCCATCGTTTCGATTCCGATCAGCTCGGCGACGGAGTCGCTCAACGCAGGAATTGCAGCATCCGTGACCCTCTACGAGGTCTCGAAGCTCCGCCAGGCCGCCAAGGCGTCAAAAAAGAAGAAGTAGAACCGCAACACAACGCACCATCAACTGGCGCGATCGGGTCAGACCCGGTCGCGCCAGTTTGTGTCTGCGTCGTCGCTGTCGAGCGTACGCGTCGGCAACGTGATTGCCTCGGTCACCGGTGCGATGACCGTCGCCTCGTCGCGCCGGTGGCGGAGGACGGTGTTGATGTACGACGTGAGAGCTTCGGCGAGCGGAATGCTCCGACCCTCGTTCTGCGACATGAACCAGCGGTGCTCGAGCAGCTGATGGAAGACCTCGGCCGGTTCGAGCTTGCCCTTGAGGTCGCGGGGGATCGACTTGATGACCGGCTCGAAGACACGTGTCACCCACTCATGCGCGACCATCTCCTCGTCGAGATCGCTCTTGCCGTTCGTTGCTGCGTACGAGTCGAGGTCGTTGAGCAATCGACGGGCCTGGTTTTCGCCCGCGTCGAGTCCGGTGAGTCGAAGCAACCGGCGCTGGTGATGCCCTGCGTCAACGACCTTCGGCTGGATTCGAACTGTCGTGCCGTTTTCGTCGGTGCGGATCGCCAGTTCCTCGATGTCGAAACCGAGCGAGTTGAGTCGCTGGACCCGCTCGCTGATGCGCCACCGTTCGTCGGAGGAGAACGACTCGGAACCGGTCAGTTCCTTCCACAGCGACCGGTACGCGGCGACTATGCCGTCAGACACGCTGATCGGGTCGAGCTCGTCGTCCACGCGACCACCGGCCTCGAGGTCCATGAGTTCACCCGCGATGTTCACCCGTGCGATCTCGAGGTCGTTTTCGCGCTGGCCGTTGGACAGGCCACCGTCATAGAGCTGCCCGGTTTCAGCGTCGACCAGGTACGCCGCAAACGCTCCGGCGTCACGGCGGAAGAGGGTGTTCGAGAGCGACACATCGCCCCAGAAGAACCCGGCGATGTGCAGGCGGACGAGAAGGACGGCGAGTGCGTCGACGAGACGATTGGCCGTGTCTGGCCGAAGCGTCTGGGAGAACAGAGCACGGTACGGCAGGGAGAACTTGAGGTGCCGGGTGACGAGCACGCTCGGCAGAGGGGTGCCCGAGTCTTCAGCGCGTCCAGTGATGACGGCGACGGGGTCAACGCACGGGATGTCGAGCCGCTGCAGGTTGCGCAGCATGTCGTATTCGCCGCGAGCCATCTCAGTGGTGGTCTCCTTGACGGCGACAACGTAGCCGGAGAGGTAGGCGAAGCGAACGAGGTGGCGGGAGATTCCCTTGGGAAGCGACGCAATGGCGTCGTTGGGCCAGCTTTCCAGCGGGAGATCCCACGGAAGGTCGAGCAAGGCAGGATCGACGGTGGCCGCTGTGATGTTGAGTGACGCGCTCATGGTGCTTAAACAGTAGCGCCGGCTGGCGGAACGAGTGTCCCGCCACCCGGCGCAGGACTGTTAGTCGGCGACGACGGCCTTGTTGCCGAGGCGAAGGCCGGACTCGACGTCGAAGACGTGCACGTGGTGCGCTGCGGGGATCAGGAAGACCTTCTCGCCGGCGTGCGCGTGGGTGCGGCCATCAACGCGTGCGACGAGGTCGGTGCGCTTGCCGTTGACGTCTGCGTGTCCGTAGAGGTAACCGTCAGCACCGAGCTCTTCGACGAGGTCAACCTGAACCTCGAGGCCGTTGCCCGGCTCTGTCGATACTTCGATGTCTTCCGGACGAACGCCGACGGTGACCTGACGGGCGCTGGTCTCGCCGATGATGTCGCGGTCGACCGGAACGACGCGGGCGCCGAAC
The DNA here is from genome assembly GCA_045629445.1 of Mycetocola sp. GTDB lineage: Bacteria > Actinomycetota > Actinomycetes > Actinomycetales > Microbacteriaceae > Mycetocola_A. The sequence continues at coordinate 1,903 of JAZQRG010000444.1, forward strand.
TGGATGCCGCCGTCAGCGAGGTCTGCCGTCAGCAGGTTCATGGCGGGCGAGCCGATGAAGCCGGCGACGAAGACGTTCTGCGGCTTCTCGTAGAGGTCGCGAGGGGTTCCGACCTGCTGGAGGATGCCGTCCTTGAGCACAGCGATGCGGTCGCCCATGGTCAGTGCCTCGGTCTGGTCGTGGGTGACGTAGACGGTCGTGACACCGAGTCGGCGCTGGAGCGATGCGATCTGCGTACGGGTCTGCACACGGAGCTTCGCGTCGAGGTTCGACAGCGGCTCATCCATGAGGAAGACCTGGGGCTGGCGAACGATCGCACGGCCCATTGCAACACGCTGACGCTGTCCACCGGAGAGTGCCTTCGGCTTGCGGGTCAGGTACTCCTCGAGGTCGAGAAGCTTGGCGGCCTCGAGGACGCGAGCGGCGCGCTCGTCCTTGTTGACGCCGGCGATCTTCAGGGCGAAGCCCATGTTCTCGGCAACCGTCATGTGCGGGTACAGCGCGTAGTTCTGGAACACCATCGCGATGTCGCGGTCTTTCGGCGGAACATCGGTGACGTCGCGGTCGCCGATGAGGATGCGGCCGTCGTTGACCTCTTCGAGGCCGGCGAGCATCCGCAGTGACGTTGACTTTCCACAACCGGACGGCCCGACCAGAACGAGGAATTCGCCATCGGCGACCTCGAGGTTGAGCTTGTCAACGGCGGGACGTGTACCGCCCGGGTACAGTCGCGTGGCGTTGTCAAAGGTTACTGATGACATGGGTACTTCTCCTTCACCGGCAGGTACGTGCCGGACGATCCGAGTGATGGATTCATGCTCTGCATGCTGCTTTGCATGCTCCCCGCACCTGACGGCACGTGAGAGACCATCAGTATGACAGATTCCCGGGGGGATGAGCGCCATCGGATGAATTGGCATCACGTTCGGCGGCGAGTCGCGTCCAGCTGCCGTTTGGGTATTTCCCAGTCAGGGCAACTACGATCGATTCGTGTTTGGGGCTGAACTGCGCCCTTCACCGACCGACACGAAGCGAGGATCCATGACGAACGGCGGACCTGAGTCCAGTCCGACGAAGAATCAGCGTCGTGAGGCAACCCGCGAAAAGGCCAAAGAGCTTCGGGACGCCCAGCGCAAACGGGATCTTCGCAACCGCATCTTCCTCCAGGGTGGACTGGTCCTCGTCATCGTCGCTGTCATCGCCGGAATTGCCTTTGTGATCGCGAGCGCGATCCGTCCGCCAGCAGCCGGCCCCAAGAACATGGCGTCGGACGGAATCGTGATCGGCCAGGAGCTCAAGGCCGTTCCGACCTCAGCGATTGCGGCTGGTGCGAACCCGGTCGCCACCGAGATCAGCCCGAGCGTTCCGAACATCCGGATCTATATCGACTACCTGTGCCCGGCCTGCGGCCAGTTCGAAAAGGCCAACTCCGAGCAACTCGCGACGTGGGCAGAAAATGGCACAGCGACCGTCGAATTTCACCCGATCGCCATCCTGACAGGCCGGTCGGCCGGAACTCAGTACTCGTTGCGTGCGGCGAATGCCGCAGCCTGTGTCGCGAACTACGCCCCTGATTCCTTCTTCGTCTTCAGCACGATGCTCTTCGACGACCAGCCGGCCGAGGGTACAGAGGGACTCAGCGATGACGAACTCGCAGACGTCGCCAAGACCGCGCTCGCATCAAGCGACGATGCAGCGGGCACGTCGGCGCTGTCATCCATCTCAAGCTGCATTGACGACGGAACATTCACGAGCTGGGTGCAGGAAGCGACCGACCGCGCGACGACCCAGCCCATCCCTAACTCCAACCTGGAGAAGGTGAAGGGAACCCCGACCGTTCTCGTCAACGACAAGCAGTACACGGGATCCATCACTGACCCGAAGGAATTCCAGGCCTTCGTGCTCTCCGTCGCCAGTGAGACCTACGCGAAGAACTCGCCGACCCCGACGCCGACCGAGACGCCCGCGGGCTAAATCGTCTCGTCCTGCTTGCGGCTGAGGCGGACCTGAACACCCATAAGCGGTCCGACGAACCGGCGCTGAATGCGGCGCGCGGGGCCGAGCAGGCTCTGAACGACATACTGACCGAGCAACGCTCCCGCTGCGAGGGCGACAGCGACACTCGCCGCCTCGATCATGCTGAGCAAACCGTCGATCGAACCAGCGCTCAGTTCGAGAAGGCCCCGGAACAGGATGGCACCGGGGACGAGCGGCACGAGCGCCGTGACGACGAGCGGGAGAGGCGGGACACGTACCGCTCGCGATGCGAAGGCTGAAAGCACACCAACGGTGACGGCAGCGAACGCACCGCTCCAGGCGACACCGATGTCCCAGGTGAGTGCCGCGGTGAACACGAGGTAGCCGAGAATGCCGAGGACGATAACCGCCCAGATCGCCCTGGCCGGAACCTCCACACCGAGGGCGAAACCGATGATGATGATGACGCTGCCGATCAGCTGAACAGTGATGCCCTCGAGGGTCGGTGGGATGTACGGCTCGATATTGAGCATGATCCCGAACCGTGAGAGCAGCATGTTGGTTCCAGCGACGCCGGCGACGAGCCCGCCTGTGATGAGCAGTGCCTCGAGCACCCGCGCGGTTCCGGTCACGTAGAAGCCGGAGAGAACGTCCTGCACGGCGCCGAATGAGGTTACCCCGGCGAGGAGCATGATGATTGTCGCGACCACGACGAGCGACGAGCTGGCGCCCGGATCGATGACGTGGACAACGGCGGCAACAAGCGGTCCGACCGCGCCTCCGGCAAGGGTCTGGTAAAAGACCGAAATCCGGGTCCGCGCAAGCGCGGTTGTCAGGAGGTCAACGAAGAATGTCGCGATAAACGCAGCGCACACAACGAGAGCGCCGCCGCCGAGGAGGAGGGCGGCACCCGCACCGAGGAGGCTCCAGCCGAGCCGGCGGAGCGCGATGGGGTAAACCGGCCGTGCCCGGATGATCGCGTCGACCTGCGAACGCGCGTCAGCGACCGCGACTGGTGTGTGCAGGAGTTCGTTGATCAGCGTCGACGTGTTCGTGAGGCGGGTGTAATCGAGGGTTCGGTACCTGACGTTGCGGCTCTTGGTCACCGTGTCGCCTGAGTCGGAGTCGTCGTACGACAACGTAATTACCGTGTGCGTGACATCCGCTTCGCATCCTCTGAGGCCGTAGGCACGCGTAACGGCGAGCATCGAGGCTGTTGCGTCTTCCGCACTGGCGCCCGATGCGAAGATGACTTCACCGCACCGAATTGCGAGGTCAAGAATTGACCGGCTGGCGTTCGCTCCGCCGGCGGGCGTGGAAAACGCAGGTGCCATGAAAATCCTCAAAAGTTGTTACTCCAAGGATGCCACGGAGCGCGGGCGATCGCGTGCGCGCGAACGGCTCACGAACGGGCGCTCGGACCCGTGAAGGCGTCACACTCCACCACGGCGGCGTCGGCAAGCTGGCTCGAAACGGTCCTCGGGTTCGTTATGATTGACACGTCCATGCCGCCTTAGCTCAGTTGGCCAGAGCAGCGCACTTGTAATGCGCAGGTCGTCGGTTCGAATCCGACAGGCGGCTCTCTCGGGCATTGCGCGGAAATTTCCGTCCGGCTCGCCCGCTTCCAAGAGATGAGACGCTTGAGTGGTTACACCTTCTGGGTCTCGGCGGGTTCCCGCGTGGCTGGCCATCGCGCTCGCCACACTGTGCGGCGCAGGCATGGCCGTTCAGACGCGGATCAATGGTGCACTCGGCGTCGCGATCGGTGACGGATTCACCGCCGGCGTGATCTCTTTCGGCTCCGGCCTGCTGATTCTGCTCGTGGTTCTGGCGTTCGTGCCGAAGGGCCGGGCGGGTCTTGCCGTCGTCGTTGACGATCTCCGCACCCGTCGAGCGCCGGTGTGGAGCGTACTCGGTGGCGTAGCCGGTGCGTTCTTCGTGCTGTCGCAGGGAATCACGGGAGCGGTCATCGGAGTGGCGCTGTTCAGCGTCGCACTCGTCGCCGGACAGACCATCTCGGGGCTGGTCCTCGACCGGATCGGCTTCGGGCCCAACGGGGCAGCCGGATTCACCTGGCCGCGATTGACCGGCGCGGCACTTGCCGTCGTCGCGGTGACCTGGTCGATGTCATCGCAGCTCGCGGGAAACTTCCCGATCTGGATGCTGCTCATGCCGGTGGTTGCCGGATTCGGCAGCGGTTGGCAGAGCGCAGTCAATGGTCGGCTTCGTGCGCGATCGGGGAGCGCGTTGACAGCCACTTTTGTCAATTTCCTCGTCGGCACCACGGCGCTCGTCCTCGTCGCCGTTGTACGTAACTCGATTGCGGGCTGGCCGACAGCCTTGCCAGCAGAGCCGGTGCTCTACCTCGGTGGCCTGATCGGCTGTGTCTTCATCGGCGTCAATGCGTTCCTTGTCGCACACACCGGTGTGCTCCTGCTCGGACTGGGAACCGTGGCGGGCCAGCTCTTCGCCTCTGTCACGATCGACGCGATCGCACCGGGCCACACACCGCTCGGTGCATCGACGGTGATCGGTGCGCTTCTTGCGCTCGTTGCAGTGTGCATCGCGACAATCAGGGTGCGACCGGGCGCCGCACCGGCTACGACAACCGGCTGAGGAACTCTTCGGCGTCAATGGTTTTGCGGTGGCCAGGCTTGGCGTTCTCCGGAATGCCGCCGACATAAAGCCAACCGAGCAGGTGCTCGTTTTTCTTGAGCTTGTGCATTTTCCGGACGGCCTTCGAACGCGTGTAGTGCCCGGTGCGCCAGATCACACCCCAGCCGGCATCCGCAAGGAGCAGGCTGAGGGTGTGGGCCACGCCTGAGGCGACTGCCTCCTGTTCCCACGCGGGAACCTTGCCGCTCTTCTTCTGGCACACGACGATCGCGATCAGAAGCGAGGCACGGAGTGGCTTCTGCGACGGCTTGTCGTCGTGCTCCGCCTTCGCTATGGCCTCGCCGAGGCGCAGCCTGTCGTCACCCCGCAGTTCGATCAGCCGCCATGGCCTGAGCGCACTGTGGTCGGCGACACGGGCCGCGGCCGCGACGAGCGGAAGCAGTTCTTCGTGCGTCGGTGCCGCCTCGGTCACGCGCGAGTACGAGCGCCGGTTGAGGACGGCAGACAGAAGGTCTGACACGCCTAGTCTTGCGCTGTGAAGTTCAGCGCGATCGAGTTCATGCAGTAACGGTCGCCGGTCGGCGTTCCAAATCCGTCGTCGAAAACGTGGCCGAGGTGTGAATCACAATTTGCACACCGCACCTCCGTGCGGACCATTCCCAGGCTCTTGTCCTCGATGAGTTTGACGGCCTCGGGCCGTACTGACTCATAGAAGCTTGGCCACCCGCAACCCGAGTCGAACTTCGTACCGCTCTGGAACAGCTCGGCACCGCACGCACCGCAGGTGTAGATGCCCGACCGTGACTCGTCGAGAAGTTCGCCGGTCCATGGTCGTTCCGTTGCCGCCTCGCGAAGCACGGCGTACTGCTCATCGCTGAGTTCCTCGCGCCACTGGTCGTTGGTCTTCGAAACCTGATCGGTCATGTGTTTCTCCTCCCGGAAAAGTCGTCGTAACCATTTAACCCGCGATCTGTCCGCATTGTTCCCGTGTGACGGAATGCACGGCGTAGCGGGAGAATCCGCCATCCCCGTGCGCCTCAACGAACGCACAAGTACGCCGCGTTAGGATTGCCAGCGAAGCGCCGGGGCGGTGTGAAGGCAGGAGGACGAGTGAGCGAAAACGACGTTTCGTCCCCTGCGCCGCAGCCTGATTCCGGCCCGCGTTCTGACGGTCTGTCCGACCGTGACATCGCCATTCTCGAGTTTGAGAACCGGTGGTGGCAGCACGCCGGTCAGAAGGAAGAGGCGATTCGGGACACGTTCCGGCTCTCACCCACCCGCTACTATCAGTTGCTGGGCGCGGTCATCGATACTCCAGCTGCGCTCCGGCATGATCCGATGCTCGTCAAGCGCCTCCACCGGATGCGAGACGCGAGGCAGGCAACCCGTCGGGCGCGTGCGCGAGGGTCGCTGGACCACTAGGTCCGCACCAACTTCGGCCGAACCGACCACCACCACCGCTCAGCGGGCTGACACAGAGGACCTACGACATGGCCGAGCACTACGCCAAAGACAGGTTCGACGACATTCCAGACAACCTGAAACGCGTCGGTGCACACCGTGCCCCGCCGAAGCGGGGCAGAGGCTGGATCATTTTCCTGTGGGCGGCGCTCGCGACAATCGTCCTCGTCGCTGCCGGCATCATCGGGTTGTTCGCGCTCAGCGACAGAGTCAACTTCACCGACACATCGACCACGCCGGCTACTGCTGTGCCGGAACCCACCGAGACTCCCGTCGCCGTTGCGACGATTGATCCTGAAGCAATGGTGACCGTTCTCAACGGAACATCGACGAGGGGACTCGCGACCCAGGCGATCGAGCAGCTCAACGCGGCCGGATGGACCCAGAACATCACACCGGGTAACGCGAGTGCAACGGACGTGACGACGACCACCGTCTACTACGAGGATCCTTCGCAGGAAGGCGCGGCGCGTGGTCTCGCTGAAGCCCTCGGTACCGCCACCATTCAGCTGTCTTCCCAGTTCCAGATCCCCGTGGAAGAGGGGGAGGAGCCGATCTTCCAGCTCACCGTTGTGCTCGGTTCCGACTTCGTCCCGGAGCAATAACGCTCGCTGCGAACCCTGAGCCACGTTTCCGGCGCGTTTCGCGACGGTTCACACCCGGTAACCATCCGCGGGATTTGTGAAATACCCCTATTGCTTCCTGTCGTCGGTTCATTAGTATCTGGAACTGGTCGAACATTATGCTCCGCAGTCCGCGCCTCAACCAGGCAGAGAAAAGGGTCAGCACAATGGCCGCGCGGCGGCGGGCCCCAGCCAGCACAAGCCTGGGTGGTGAGGAACACAGCAACTGGGAGTGACAATGGCGAGTGGAACCGTGAAGTGGTTCAACGCTGAAAAGGGCTACGGCTTCATTACCGACGACGGGGAAGGGCAGGACGTCTTCGTCCACTATTCCGCGATCGACATGGGCGGTTACAAAGTGCTCGAGGAGGGCCAGAAGGTCGTCTTTGAGGTGGGCACCGGTGCGAAGGGCCCGCAGGCAGAGGCCGTTCGTCCGGTCTAGTCCGCATCGCCCCGATTCAGCACTGCCGTCCGCCCTGAGCGGACGGCAGTGCTGCGTCCGTTGGTCCTGTCCGTGCGGTGGCGCCGACGGATGCCGTCCCAAGGGCGTCGCGCTGTTTCGGGCGGAAGATCGGGAGACCCGACGGCAATAGGAGAGCGGCCCTGCGGTTTTTCCTCCCCAAGCGCACCGGCCGATGATCAGCTCTTCACTGGCTTGCACTCGTAGGTGGAGAGTGCCAGAATCGAATTAGCACTCGCAATCATTGAGTGCTAACTACGTTCATCACGTCCGGGAGGGACGAAAAACCACATGGCAAAAATCATTGCTTTTGACGAGGAAGCCCGCCGCGGCCTCGAGCGCGGCCTGAACATTCTGGCTGACACTGTGAAGGTCACGCTTGGCCCACGCGGTCGCAACGTTGTCCTTGAGAAGAAGTGGGGCGCTCCCACAATCACCAACGATGGTGTGTCCATCGCCAAGGAGATCGAGCTCGACGACCCGTACGAGAAGATCGGTGCAGAGCTGGTCAAGGAGGTCGCCAAGAAGACTGACGACGTCGCTGGCGACGGAACCACCACCGCAACCGTTCTCGCTCAGGCGCTCGTTCGCGAAGGCCTGCGGAACGTCGCAGCCGGCGCCGACCCGATCTCGCTCAAGCGCGGAATCGAAAAGGCAACCGCCGCTGTCATCGCTGAGCTGGTCACGAACGCCAAAGAGGTCGAGTCGAAGGAAGAGATCGCGGCAACAGCCTCCATCTCCGCCGGTGACCCCGAGCTCGGCGCCATCATCGCTGAGGCAATCGACAAGGTCGGCAAGGAAGGTGTTGTCACCGTCGAGGAGTCGAACACGTTCGGCACCGAGCTTGAGCTCACAGAGGGTATGCGCTTCGACAAGGGATTCCTGTCGGCATACTTCGTCACCGACCCCGACCGCCAGGAAACGGTGTTCGAGGACCCGTACATCCTCATCGCCAACTCGAAGATCTCCAACATCAAGGACCTGCTCCCCGTTGTTGACCAGGTCATCCAGTCGGGCAAGCAGCTCCTCATCATTGCTGAGGACGTCGACGGTGAAGCTCTCGCGACCCTCGTTGTGAACAAGATCCGTGGCATCTTCAAGTCGGTCGCCGTCAAGGCTCCTGGCTTCGGCGACCGCCGCAAGGCACAGCTTCAGGACATCGCCATCCTCACCGGTGGCCAGGTCATCTCTGAAGAGGTCGGTCTCAAGCTGGAGAACGCAACGCTCGACCTCCTCGGTCGCGCACGCAAGGTCGTCATCACCAAGGACGAGACCACCATCGTTGACGGTGCAGGCGACGCTGAGCAGATCGCGGGCCGCGTTGCCCAGATCCGCAAGGAGATCGACAACACCGACAGCGACTACAACCGCGAGAAGCTGCAGGAACGCCTGGCGAAGCTCGCCGGTGGCGTTGCAGTCATCAAGGCCGGAGCAGCGACCGAGGTCGAGCTCAAGGAGCGCAAGCACCGCATCGAAGGCGCCGTCCGCAACGCGAAGGCTGCCGTTGAAGAAGGCATCGTCGCCGGTGGTGGCGTTGCCCTCATCCAGGCTGGCAAGACCGCATTCGAGAAGCTCGAGCTCACGGGTGACGAGGCAACGGGCGCGAACATCGTTCGCGT
>JAZQRG010000445.1:0-3608 GCA_045629445.1 Mycetocola sp.
TACGTACCCCGTTTCTTCGTCAAGCAGCGCCTCACGATGATGGTGAACCGCTACGAAATCGTTGAAGCCAACCCAGACGGCTCGGAGGGGCGCATCTTCGCGGTCGCGCAGCAGAAGCGACTGGCGATGAAGGAGCAGGTCACCTTCTTCGCCGACGAGGCCAAGACCATGCCGCTCTTCGGATTCAGAGCACGCCAGGCGATCGATCTCGCCGCGGCCTACGACGTCACCGCCGCGGACGGCACGATCATCGGATCGTTCCAGAAGGACTTCGGCCAGAGCCTGTTGCGCTCGTCGTTCCACCTTCGCGGAGCTGGCCTTGAGGCATACGGCCAGGAACGCAACCAGACGTTCGCGATCATCCGCCGGTTCGTCAACATCCCACTGCCGCTGCACTTCGACTTTCTCGACCGGGCCACCGGTGCACCGGTCATGACGAGCGAGCGCCAGTTCAGCATGCGTGACAAGTACACGGTCAGCGTTCCCGACCAGCGTGTCGACTTCCGCCTTGCTGCGGCCATGGCCGTCGGGCTTGACGCACTGATGCAGCGCTAGGCGACTCCGGCGACGTATGCCGCTAAATACATAGACGGATGCCGCCCCTCACGCGAGAGGGACGGCATCCGTTTTCTGTATGCACGCGTCGGCATCCGTGCACCGACTGCAGCGGATACGGCAGACTCGGGGCATGACGAATCTCCCGCCGACCTCTCCCGGGCCCGCAGCGAGCCCGCCTCCCATGTCGCCGTACGGCGCCAACCAGTTCTCCCCCGAGGAGCAGTTGCCCTACGGATACACGCTCGCAACGGCGACGCCGCCGAGCGACAAGAACGGGCCGGGATTCGCCGCTCTCATCATCGGCATCGTCTCGGTGGTGGCGGCGTTCATCCCGTTTCTGAACTTCATCTCGTTCCTGCTCGGCCCTGCGGGCATCATCTGCGGGATCATCGGGCTCGTGCTCACCGCACGCCCGCGACGTCAGGCGATTTGGGGCACCGTGCTCTCCGGCGTTTCGATGATCATCGCGTTCGTGCTGATCTTCGTCTACACCTTCGGATTCATCTTCGGCGTCTTTGGTGTCATCTCCGAGACCACGCGCGAACTGCCGCGGTCCACTGAAGTGGCCACAGCGCCGCCGTTCGCGACACCCGCCGACGCGGTGCCGCTCGGCACGGTGGTCGAGCTGCTGGACGCAAACGGCACGCCGGTCTACGAGGCGACGGTGACGGCATCCGTTCTGGATGCCACCGATCAGGTTCTCGGGGAGGCGCGCAACATCGAAGCGCCCGCCGGGATGCAGTGGGCGCTCGCGCGGGTGACCGTGACGCCGCTGACGGACGTCGCCACCGCGGTCGCGGCAGACATCGCCGTCGAGTTCGTGTCGTCGGACGGTGACGTCTTCAGCCCGGCGGATCAGTACGTCGTCGTTCCTGAGCCGGCGTTCGAGGCGTTGTCGACCGCGGCAGTTGGTTCAGAGGTGACCGGGAACGTCGTGATCGCCGTTCCTGCCGACGACGCGGACGGCGGATTCTGGGCGCTGTCATCTGTGCTCGCCGGCAGCGCTGAGGAGCCGTTCTACTTCCCCGCGAAGTAGGGTACTTCTCTCCTCGACCCGTGAGGGTCGGATGCGGCAGACTCGGGGGCATGACAAATCTCCCGCCGAGCCCTACCGGACCCGCGGACTCCGACGCGTCGAGTCCCTCCGAACCTGTTGAGTCAGCTGCGCCAGCTGCATCTGCCGCGTCAGTTGCGCCTGCCGAGTCAGCTGCGCCAGCCGCTTCAGCCGCAACAAGCCCGTACCGGGCTGCCGACTCCGCAGCGCCGGCCGCCTCCAGCGCGCCCGCAACCCCGTACGGAGCACCGGTAGGTTCGACCGCTCCATCGACGGCACCGTGGGTTCAGGCCGGTGGGCAGAGCCCGTATCCGCCGCAGCAGACACAACCGCCGTTTGCGACCCAGCAGCCATACGGCCAGCAGCCCTACGCCGGTCAGCCTCCATATGCCGGGCAGGCGCCGCAGGGCCAGGCCCAGTTCAGCTACCCGCAACAGCAGGGCCCATACGGCCACCCCGCCGCCGCGCCGGGCGTGCCGAAAACCACCGACGGCCCCGGCCTCGCGGCACTCATCATCGGCATTATCTGCATGGTCATCGCGATCGTCCCGACCGAGGTCTTCGGTTCGATCCTGCTCGCGGGCGTCGGCATGACGCTCGGAATCATCGGGCTCGTTCTGCCCGCCCGACCGAGGAAGCAGGCGCTGTGGGGCCTCATCCTGTCGGGCGCCTCGATCATCGTCGGCCTCATCATGACGTTTGTCTATGCCTTTGGCTCGGTGCTGACCTATTACTGACGTCTCGGTTCTGGCACCCTATTGGTGCCTCAACTGAACCACTGACGCCTTAACCGAACGGATGCCTGCAGCTGGGATGCCGGTGCCGGCCGGGTCTTAGTACCCTCGACCAGGCTCCGCGGCGGGGTCACACTCGTCCTATGACGAATCTGCCGCCGAACCCGTATGGCCCTGCGGGCTCTGGCCCGCCGAACCCGCAGCCGCCGTACCCGGCATCGCAGCCGCCGTATGACCTTGCCCAGTTCTACCCGCAAGCATCCGGTTACAACCGGAACCGGCCGACGCCTCCGCCACCAGAGGGCAATGGGCCCGGGCTGGCGTCGCTCATTGTCGGGCTCGTGTCGATCGGCGTTGCCTTCATCCCAATCGTCAATTTCCTGTCGTTCATCCTCGGCGTGGCTGGCGTCGTTCTTGGCATCATCGGTCTGGTGCTCGCCAACCGGCCCCGCGGCCAGGCGATCTGGGGCACGGTGCTCTCCTTCGTGTCGATCGTGCTCGCGGCGATCATGGTCGTCGCGTACGCTTTCGGCTTCATCTTCGCCATCGGGGATGCCGTCGACGATCCTCTTCCGAACCCGCCGAGCGTGACGGCCACTCCGGAACCGCTCGAGCCCGGCGAACCTCTACCGCTCGGCTCCGCGGTCGAGTTCGAGGGCACCGACGGTGAGTCGACGTACGTGGCAACGGTCACGGCATACGACCTCGACGCTACCGAGGACGTGCTCGCCGTCGAGGGAAACTCAGCAGCACCGACGGGGATGACGTGGGCCATGGTCACTCTCGCGGCCGCGCCGCTTGACCCCGCCAGTTCGGCGCCGGGATCCGAGATCGCGGTCGAGTACCTCGCGGCCAACGGCACCGACATTTATGGCGCCTTCGATGAGCTGGCCACCGCTCCCGAACCGGCGTTCGCGGGATTTACCGCGGTCGCGGTCGACGAGACGGTCGTCGGTAACGTCGTGATCGCAATACCGAGTGACGACGCCGGCGACGGGCTCTGGGCGCTGCGGTACTCCGGCATAGAGGGGTCGGACGGCCCGTACTTCTTCGAGGTGGATTAGCTGACCGGGCGCCCGCGGGTCACTGTGCTTCGGGAGGAAAAACAGCAGGGCCAAGCGCCATAGCGCGCCGCCCACCAGGATTTGCCTCCCGAAACACAACACCCGCGCCGAATCGCACCCGCGGCACTTGAACCACACCGTGCGACCAGCCGGTCCGGCGCCGCAGCCGACGGCCGGCATCCGTGCGCCTCGGGAGGC
>JAZQRG010000446.1:0-2583 GCA_045629445.1 Mycetocola sp.
GATCGACGCACACGTTCACCTCGGACAGGACATCTCCGCACCGAAGACCGTCGACGACGCCGAGAAGGAAACGGCATCGGCCGCCGCCGGGGGAGTGACGACGATGATCGCCTACCTGATGAGCCCGAAGCCCTATGAAGAGGTCTTTCCCGGCGCCCGCGCCGTGATGGAGGCGAACGCCCACACCGACTTCGGCTTCCACTTCTGTGTCGTCACCCCCGACCAGGTCACCGACATGCACTCATATGCGGCCGACCTCGGGGTGTCGAGCTTCAAGGTGTTCACCAACTTCCGCGGCAACGAGGGCGCCTACCTCGGCCTGCCCGGCAACGATGACGCGTTCCTCTTCGACGCCCTCGAAGCGGCAGCCGCGACCGGCGGCATGATCGCCCAGCACGCCGAAAACATCGAACTGGTCTGGCGGCTGCGCGAAAAGACCGAGCAGAAACCGGATGCCGGTTTGCCCGGCTGGAACGCCATCCGCCCGCCCTATGTCGAAGCGGAGGCCGAAGGCCGGGTCGGTTACCTCGCGAGCGTCACCGGGGCATCCGCTTATGCTGTCCACGTCACCAGCCCGGAGTCGCTCGCCGCGATCCGGCGGCAGAAGACCGACTACCCGAACCTGTACGTCGAGACCTGCCCGCACTACCTGACCCTCAGCGAAGAGTCCGACATCGGATCGCGCGGCAAGGTGAACCCGCCGCTGCGCACCCCCGCGGCGAATGAGGCCCTCTGGCAGGCGATCGCCGACGGCCAGATCGACGTGCTCGGTTCTGACCACGTTCCCCGTCACTTCAGCGCGAAGGACAAAGACATCTGGAGCGCGTCGGCCGGATTCCCCGGCAGCGGCACGATGTTCCCGCTGTTCCTCTCCGAGGCGATCCGCCGCGGCATCCCGCTCGAAACCGTCGTGAGCATGACGGCGACGCGACCGGCGGAGCTGTTCGGCATGGGCGACCGCAAGGGTTCACTCACGCTCGGCTTCGACGCCGACCTGGTTGTCATCGACCCGACGACCCCATTCCCGATCACCGCCGCGACGCAGCACTCGGGCGCCGAATACAGCGTGTGGGAGGGCTGGGAATCCGACGTCAGCATCGAGCACACGATCGTGCGCGGCCGGTTCGCGGTGCGCGACGGCGAGCTGACCGACGCGACCGGTGAGTACGTTCCCCGCAGGCACAGTGGACGCCGGGCGCTCGACGCGCTCGCCGCGACAGAAGGAGAGACCAAATGAGCACGCCCTGGTCCGACGTGATCACCGACGATGACGAACGCCGCTACGAGGCCGCCGGATTCGGCAAGCCCATCGGCATCGGCAGTCGCCCGGCGCTGCTCATCATCGACGCGCAGTACCGCACCGTCGGTATGACGCCGAAGCCGTTCTTCCAGTCCGTTGAGGAAGAGTTCACGACCAGCTGTGGAGACACCGGTTGGGATGCCCTCGGCAACGTCGCGAAGCTGCTTCCGGTTTTCCGCGGCAACGGCTGGCCCGTCATCTACCCGCATGTCGCTCCGAAGCAGTCGTTTGACCACGGCCGCCTCGGCGCGAAGGTTCCCGGCATCATGAACATCGCCGAGGAGGGCTACAAGTTTGTGGACCTCATCGCACCGGAGGAGGGCGAGATCCTCCTGCCGAAGCGTCACCCGAGCGCGTTCTTCGGCACCCCCCTGCTGAGCTTCCTGATCGAGCGCCAGATCGACACCCTCGTCGTCACCGGCGCAACCACGAGCGGGTGCGTCCGCGGAACCGTCGTCGACGGGTTCTCGTACAACTTCCGGGTGCTCGTTCCGCACGACGCCGTCTACGACCGCACCGAAACCGTGCATCAGGTCAACCTTTTCGACATGGCACAGAAGTACGCGGACGTCGCATCAACCGATGACGTTCTGACGCAACTCGGCACACTCGCCAACTGACAACATCCGTAATCCGTAATCGTGAATGGACACCACATGATCGACACTTCTTCTCCCGATGCCCGGGCGGAAACCTATGATTCCTATGACCTCGTCGTCGTCGGCGCTGGCGCTTGCGGCATGGTCGCCGCACTCGCTGCAAGCGACGCGGGCAAGAGCGTTCTCGTTCTCGAGAAGCTCGGCACCGTCGGCGGCAACAGCACCCTGAGCACCGGATCGGTGCCGGGCGCGAACACGCGCTTCCAGCGTGAGGCCGGCATCGAGGACACTCCCCAGGCGATGGTCGACGACCTGCTCGCGACGAGCGGACCGCATGACGCCGAAGATCTGCTGGCGCTCATGGCCGAGTCATCGGCGGAGATCATCGAGTGGCTCGTCGACCGCCACGAGATCGGGCTCTACCTGATCACCGACTACAAGCACGTCGGGCACTCGGTGCCGCGGCTGCACGCGCCGGCCGACCGCAACGGAGCGGACCTCACCGCCGACCTGCAGCGTGCGTGCGCGCGGGCCGGTGTGTCAATCGTCACGGGTGCATCGGTCATCGACCTGCTCGAGGAGGACGGCGCGATCGTCGGTGTGACGGCGGAGTTGCCGTTCGGAATGCGCCAGGACGTCGCCGCTGGCGCCGTGCTGCTCGCGTCGAACGGCTTCGGTGCGAAC
>JAZQRG010000447.1:0-10932 GCA_045629445.1 Mycetocola sp.
CCCGCTTGATCGGCCGACCGTCGAGCCGATGCTCGCTGCGAACGGCAGCGAACGCGACATCGACGATGAACACGACTGGGCGTTCGAGATGAAATGGGACGGCTACCGGGCTGTCGTATACATCGACAACGGGTCGGTTCGACTCTTCAGCCGCAACGGCAACGAACTGACGCCAATCTTCCCCGAACTGACCGGGCCGCTCCTCGACGCGGTTGGAGCGGCATCCGCTGTTCTCGATGGCGAGGTCGTCGCGCTCGACAAGCACGGCAGGCCGAGCTTCCACCTGCTCCAGTCCCGCGCAGGCCTGAGCGACGACGAGGCGGCCGCCCGGTCGGCGAGCATCGAGATCATGCTTTTCGACCTGCTCGAACTTGACGGCCATGACATCACTGAAGATGACTACGACGTGCGCAGGGCTGCACTCAACAAAATTGTGACGCCAACCGGGCCCGTTCGGGTTCCCCCCGAGTTCGACGGTGACTTCGAAGCCGCCGTCGCCTCAAGTCAGGAACTTGGCCTCGAGGGGGTGGTCGCAAAGGAGCGCGACAGTCCCTACCTTCCCGGCAAGCGCTCGCGGTCCTGGATCAAGGTCAAACACGAAAAGATGCAGGAGGTCGTGGTTGTCGGCTGGCGCCCGGGGGCAGGAGCGGCGAGCGGCGCCGTCGGTTCGCTTCTTCTCGGGATTCCTGACGAGAGGGGTTTCCGCTATGCCGGTCGGGTCGGCACCGGATTCACCGATAAGGACCGACGCGCGTTCCTGAAGATGTTTGCCCCGATGGCCGTGGATCAACCGCCCGTCCACGATGCTCCTAGCGACGAAATAGCCCATGCACGGTGGATCCGCCCCGAGCTTGTCGGCGAGGTCACCTTCCTGCAATGGACAGCCACTGGCTCACTCCGTCACTCGTCGTGGCGGGGTTGGCGCACCGACAAGCGCCCCGAGGAGGTCCGGATCGAGTAAGCCGGGTACGTCAGACGTCGAGCAGTCGCTGGCAGGCCGCTTCCGCCCGCCGACACGCATCGGCGCTCACTCGGCAATAGCTGCGCTCTTCAGCGAGCCGCTCACATTCCTCGGCGCACATCGCGCACGCCGCCCGACATGCGGCCAGGAGTGCACGACGCAGATTCGCGTCATATCCCGGATGCCGTGACAGCACTTTTGCGGTCGTCCCCGCGACGTCTGAGCAGTCGAGCGCAGCCCGGATGCACGAGGCGACGTCCACCAGGGCAGATTCGGAGAGGCACGCTTCTGCACACGCCGTCGCCGTCTGGGCGCACTCGATGCACGCCTCGATACAGGCAGCGAGAGCCGCCCTGTCGACGTGCGGCAGCGGCTTCGGATAGGTCAGGAGCATCGATGCCGTGTACCCCATGTCCGCTCCCCTTCACTCGCCCGTGAGTTCCGCCAGCGGCACCGAACCAGCCCGCTGAAGACAGCGTAGATTCACCGGGGTCCCGGCGCCAGTGCCGCTGGAGTGGAAACCACAGCGAAGAGGTCGAGAGCGATCAGGCCGGAAGCACGCTCAGCTCCGTCAATGGAACAGCCTGGGGCCGTTCACACGTGCTCTCGATCGCGACCGACTGGCCCGTATGAGCGGAACGAAGTACTGACTCCATGACCTCCAGCGCGTGGAACGCGAGTGTCCCGCTCGCTCGAGGTTCGGCATCCGGTGGGGTCAGTGCCAGGTCCTGGAGCCCGATCCCCCTGCTCGCGTCAACGTAACCCGCTGAGACGGGCAACGTCTCCCAGTCGTCCGAGCCGAGAGCGCGAAGCTTCACGTCGCCGTCAAACCGGTTCGGGTCGGGAACGATCAGGGATCCAGATTCGCCGTGGACCTCGATGTTTGCGCTGACCGTGGCAACGGCGTCAAAGCTCATCACCAGGGTCGACAACGCGCCGGATTCGTGCACGAGCACGCCGGTGACGTGGGTGTCCGTCGACACCGGAATCGTCTCGCCTTCGCGGGGTCCCGAGCCGATGGTCCGCTGCTGGCGGGTGTGGCTCGCTGCACCGATGACCGAAGCGACCGGACCGAGCAGCGTGATGAGTGCCGACACGTAGTACGGCCCCATGTCGAGCAGCGGCCCGCCGCCCGGGAGGTAGTAGAAGTCCGGGTTCGGGTGCCAGCGTTCGTGGCCAGGGGTCATCATCGTCGCCGTCGCGGAGATCGGAGTGCCGATCAGCCCGTCATCGATGGCGCGACGTGCGGTTTGCGTTCCCGTCCCGAGTACCGTGTCCGGTGCGCATCCGACGGTCAGCCCAGCCGCTGACGCTGCGGTGAGGATGGATGCCGCCTGCTCCAGGTTCGCGGCGAGCGGCTTCTCTCCGTATACCTGCTTTCCGGCAGCGATCGCGGCCAGAGCCACCTCCGCGTGCGCCGCGGGGATGGTGAGGTTGAGCACCAGCTCGACCTCGTCGTCAGCCATGAGCTCGTCAACGCTGAGTGACCGAACGCCGGGGTTCTGCTGAGCGACAGCGTCCGCGCGGGCGCGATCGAGGTCGGCGACCGCGACCAGACGCACCGCATCAAGCTTGGGGAAGGTCTCGAGGTACGCCGTGATGATGTGGCCGCAGCCGACGATACCGATGTTCACTGGCTTCAGCGGCTTGCCCACAGCATGCCCCTTTCGATGAGGGTCTTGACGTTCTGGTCCTGAAGCACATCAACCGAGTGCCCTGGCGTGGCGACGAAAATCCGGCCTGCGCCCCATTGACGAGTCCAGACCGCGGGAGAGACGACCGGTCGCGTCCACGGGTCCCACTCTCTGGCCGGGAGGGTGGTTGTTGCGAGCACGTCGATGTAGTCATCGCTGAGCACCCAGTACTGTTCAGTGGTCAGCGGGAAATCCGGGATGCCGGCGGTAATCGGATGCGTCCTGGCGGCATCCGTCATCTCGATCGTGTAGTCGATGAAGTTGTCTGACGCGTCGCCGATCCGCTCATCGGGATGTTTGCCCGGATGGCAGGCGAACTGACCGCCGATGAGGTGAAGGTAGTCGGAGTTGTTACGGTACGAATCGGCGATGCCGCCGTGCCACCCCGCCATCCCCGTGCCCGCCTCGATCGCCGACCGAAGGCCAGCGAACTCGTCTTTCTCGATCGTGTTCATCGTGTTGCATTGCACGATCAGGTCGACGGTCGCCATGTAGTCGGCATCGGCGTACACCGCCGGGCTCTCGTCAACCCGCACCGTGAAACCGTTTGCTTCCAGGTGAGGGATAAAGAGGTTGGTCGCCTCGACGGGCTGATGGCCGTCCCAGCCTCCACGAACCACGAGAGCAGTGCGGGCATTCGTCATGTGTTACGTCCTTACGGGGCAGAGATGTGTTGGTCGGTTACTTGCTGAAGCCGGCGGTCAGCCCGGCGAGGAGCTGGCGTCGGCCGATGATGTACAGCACAAGAATAGGCAGCGTCGTCAGCACGACACAGGCCAGAACGGCAGGAATATTGACGCTGAACTCACCCTGGAAGTTCCACAGCGCCAGCGGCAGCACGCGGAGGTCCGGACTCTGCGTGAGCACAAGCGGGAGGAGGAAGCCGTTCCACACGCCGAGCCCGTTATAGATCGCGACGGTCACGATGGCCGGTTTGGTCAGCGGGAGCGCCAGTCGCCACAGGGTTTGCCACTCGCTGCAGCCGTCGAGTCGCATCGACTCGAACAGCTCTTTCGGCACGTCGCGGATGAAGTTCGAGAGAATCAGCACACTGAGCGGAATGGCGAAGGCGATCGACGGGAGGATGATCGCCAACAGGCTGTCATAGAGGCTCAACCTGATGATGATGAGGTAGACCGGGATGATCGTTGCCTGCAGTGGAATAGCGAGGCCCATCAGGAACAGAGCGTTGACGCCCTTGAGGAACCTGCCGTTCCCTCGCACGATGGCGAACGCCGCCATAAACGATACAGCCAGTGTCGGCACAACAGCACCGATCGTGATGATGGCGCTGTTGAGGAAGTACCGGGCGAAGTCCGCCTCGAGCACCATGACGTAGTTCTCGAGGGTGGGAGACAGCGGTGGAGCGAGGGGGTTCTGCCCGAAGTACCCGGCCTGGGTCTTGAGGCTCGTGATCACGACGTAGTAGATCGGGATGATGATGATGGCGAGCCAGATCCAACCGGCGAGACCGCCGGGGATGTTGAGCTGGCGCAACCGCCGTTTCGTGCGAGCGGATGCCTGTCCTTGCGTTTCGACCCGAGCTTCCGGGGCCAGTGTTGTGGCCATCATCACATCCCTTCGAGTTGTGAAGCCGAGTTGTCTTTGCCACCGAGCCGCTGGAGGAACAGCGCGAGGGCGAGACCGAGAACAACGAGGATGACAGCGATCACGCTCGCCGGTCCCATGAGGTTCGCGCGGAACCCGAGGAGGTACATATCGAGCGGCAGGATCCGTGTCGCGTTGGCAGGACCGCCACCCGTGAGCACGAAGATCAGGTCGAAGTAGGTGAGCGCACCAACCGTCATCAGGGTCGATGAGGTGATGATGGTGTACTTCAGCTGGGGAATCGTGATGAAGAAGAATTGCTTGATTCGACCTGCACCGTCGATCTCCGCCGCTTCGTAGATGGAACGCGGTATCTGCCGAACACCACCCTGGTAAATCAGGGTGTGGAACGGGATGAACTGCCAGGCGATGACGAAGATGACGACACCGAACGCGAGCTGCGGGTTGCCGAGCCAGTCCTGCGAGAGGAACGGCAACCCGAGCCCTGCCCCGAGCCCGAAATTCGGGTCGAGCAACGCCTTGTATGCAACGGCGATGGCGGCCGAAGACAGCAGGAGGGGAAGGAAGTAGAGCACAGCGAGTACGGCGCGGTACTTCTGGGTGCCAGCGGTGAAGACGCCGAGCAGCAGGCTCATCGGCGTCTGCACCAGCCACGACAGCACCATGACGAGCAGGGTGAGGCCGAGGGCGTGGAGCATGTCAGGGTCGACGAGCACCGTTGCCCAGTTGGCGAAGCCGGCCGGTGTGATGGCTCCGATACCGTCCCAGTTCGTAAAGCTGAGGATCAGCACCCCGGCAAGCGGAACGATGGCGAACGCGACAAAAAAGAGAAGCGCCGGTAACGCAAGCCAGGCAATTCTGCCCGTCTTCCCTGCCTCGGCCGGCGTTCCCTCCTTACGAGGTGCGCGCTGAGCCGCGATCGCCGTCATTTGTCGAGCGTCTCATTCATGTTCTCGGCGAACTGCTCGGGCGTGATCGAGAGCACGAAGAGCTGGTCGATGTTGTTCAGCAGCGCTTCTGCTGCGGTCGGGCTGAGGGCCTGATCCCACGACTGCTGGAACGCCGGAGCATTCGCACCGAGTTCGTAGACGTGTGAGAGGAACTCGCTCTCCTCGGTGTCCTGGATCTTGTCTTCGATCCCGTTGACGACAGGGACCGCGCCGGTCTCGATGAAAGCGGTGACCTCGTCGTCGTTGGACAGCGATTCGGTGAAGTACTTCTTCGCCGTCTCCTTCTCCTCGTCGGTCGCCTTCGATGAGATCGAGAGATAGTTGCAGGGATTTCCGACAGCGTTCTTCGGATCACCGGCTCCGCCTTCAACGGTTGGGAAAGCCACCCAACCGAGCTTCCCGTCCTGGACGAAACCGCCACCGTCGTTCTTCATTCCGCCGTAGGTCCACGAGCCGTGCAGCATCATCGCCGCCTTCCCGGTGTAGAGAAGAGCCTGGTCGGCGTTACTGTCAGCGGTGATCGAGTTGAAGCCCTTGATGAACCCATCGGCCTTCACCAGGTCCTGGATCTTTGTCAGCGCATCGATCGCGGCCGGGTGAGACCAGGCATCCGCTTTGCCGTTAAAAATGTCCGTGAAGACCTGCGGTCCGCCGACACGATCAAACATGTACTGCAGCCACATCATCGATGTCCACCGTGACTGGCCGCCGAGCGAGAATGGCGCGATGCCCTGGTCGTTAAATGTCGTGACGAGGCTCATGACATCCGACCACGTCTGCGGAGGCTCTGCCCCGACCTGATCGAAGAGCTCCTTGTTGTAGAAGAAGACGATGGGCTGTACCGCCTGGATCGGGATGGCGTAAATCTTGCCATCGATGGTGGCGGCACCGAATGCACCGGCGAAGAGGCGGTCCTTCACCTTCGGGTTTTCCTCGAACCAGCTCGTCAGATCGTCGACCTGACCACCGTCGACATAGGACTTGAGCGTGCCTCCGCCCCAGCCATAAATCATCGTCGGTGCCTGGCCTGCGCCGATGGCCGTCTTGATCTTGGTCTTGTATGCGTCGTTCTGGAAGAAGGTAAGTCCAAGTGGCGTCTTGGGATTCGCCTTGTTGAACGCGTCAACCGAATTCTTGCGGATCGTCTCGTTGGGATCGCCCGAAAGTGCCCACATCGACGCACCTTTGGCGGTTCCTGATCCGCCGGGCCCCGTGGTCCCGCAGGATGTGAGGCCCCAGGTCAGGAGCGGAGCGGCGATCGCGAGCGAGATGAACGTGCGTCGTGACGGCGTGGACTTGGTTTCCATTTCTATCTCCATTGATAAATGAGCCGGATCACCGCCGACTGCGACACTCCATGCTTTCGATATATTTCGAAAGAATCCGCGACGGTGAACTCAATGTAGCGACCGCCGACAAACCGCGTCAAGCAAAACCGCCTTTATCGTTGGTGATCTGACCGCACGTGGTGCAGACTGGCGAGACCGAAATATTTCGACATGCCGAACCACGAGGTGCCTCTATGACCCCACGATCGATGCCCGTTCTCGCCACGGTTGCCGAGTTGGCCGGAGTGAGCGCTCCAACGGTCTCCAAGGTGATCAACGGGCGCGACGATGTCGCCGAGTCGACTCGGGTGCGAGTGCAGGCCGCGCTTGACGAACTGGGGTACCGGTCTCCGTCCCAGCGCCGTAGCCGTGCGGCTGGCCCGGCGATGATCGACCTCGTTGTCGGCGTGAACGATGGCGCCTATTCGATGGAGGTGCTCCGCGGCATCCTCGACTATGCGGTTGAGGTGGACGTTGACGTTGTTGTGAGCAGCCACACGCCCAACAAGCTCTCACGCGTCGACCACGAAGAGTGGGCAGAGCGCATGAAGGAGTCTGGCCGCACCGGAGTCATTTTTGTCACCTCGGAGATCACGAGCGACCAGGTACGCGCCTTTTCCCATCGCGGCATCGCCGTCGTCGTCATCGACCCGCTCAACCCTCCCCCGCCCGGCGGATACGTGAGCGTCGGCGCAACCAACTGGGCCGGCGGGAAAGCCGCCACGGAGCATCTTCTCGAACTGGGGCACGAACGGGTTGCGTTTTTCGGCGGACCGTCCGCTGCCGAGTGCAGCGTTGCGCGGCTCCACGGTTACCTCGCCGCCCTCAGGACCCGCGGCATCCCCGCGCGCCCCGAGTACATCTTCGACGGATCCTTCAACCGGGAGTCCGGCGTTATCGCGACCCGACGCGCGCTTGACCTTACCGAACCACCGACCGCCATCTTTGCAGCGAGCGACACCATCGCCCTTGGTGTGCTCGAGGTGGCGCGCGAACGCGGGGTGCGTGTACCCGAAGACCTCAGCCTTGTCGGGTTCGATGGCACACCCCTCGCGGAGCAGACACTCCCTCGGTTGACATCCGTCGCCCAGCCACTCCAGGACATGGGCCGTGCTGCTCTGCGTGGAGTGCTGCGGCTCGCCAGGGGCGAACAGCTCGACTCGGCGCACACCGAACTCGCGACGGAACTCGTGATCCGGGAGTCGACGGCACCGTTGGTCGCCTGAGGTCACCAGCCGCTGCGCGTCGGCGTATGTCCTTCGCGCGAATCGATCGGCATCGTCATCTCCGCCCGGAAGCCGAGCAGCCGAATCGGCCGGTCTTCGACGCGCGAAACGAGCTCGTTCGCGCGAGACAGCACCACCGCGGGATCGGCCGTCTCCGCGATCTTCTTCGTGAAAATCCTGGTGACGAACGGCGCGTAACGGACTTTAAGGGTCACGCCGACTACCGGGCGACCTTCGGCCTCGACATCCTGCATCACCCGGTCGACCAGGTCGCGCACAGCGTCTTCCACCTCGGCACGGGTCGCGAGATCCTGCTGGTAGGTCGTCTCGCGACTGTGCCCGCGGGCCACCCACGGGGTGTCATCGACCACCCGGGAGCCGTCGCCGCGGCCGAGGTCGCGGTACCACGGGCCCATCTTCGGTCCGAACTCGGCCGCAAGGGCGTCCGGTTCGGCGGCGGCAAGTTCTGCGACTGTGGTGATGCCGAGGCCCGCGAGCCGACGGGACACCTTCGAGCCGACGCCCCACAGGCCGATGGTCGGTCGTTGGCCCATCACATCCAGCCAGTTGTCGACCGTGAGTTGAAACACGCCCCGTGGCTTGCCGAATCCCGTCGCGACTTTCGCGCGAACGAGGGTGTCTCCGATGCCGACACTGCAGTGCAGCCGGGTGCGCTCGAGCACCGCCTGCTGGATGTTGCGAGCGTACGCCTCGGGGTTATCGGTGATGATTCCCACGAATGCCTCGTCCCACCCCAGCACCTGCACCGTTGCACCGGGCTGTTCTTTGAGTGTCGCCATCACTTCGTTCGACGCGGCCGTGTACGTCTCAGCGTCGACGGGCAGGATCACGGCATCGGGAACTTTCCGGGCGGCGATGCGCAACGGCATCCCGGATCCCACCCCGAATTCGCGAGCTTCGTACGATGCGGTTGACACGACAGCGCGTTCGGTGGGGTCGCCGCGGCCGCCGACGATCACCGGCTTGCCCGCCAATTCAGGACGGCGAAGCACCTCAACGGCCGCGATGAACTGGTCGAGATCGACGTGCAGCACCCACGGAAGCGGTCCGGAAGTCACCCGACCAGTCTGACCGTCGCAGGGTTGTTTGCATAGACGCCGGGACGGCATCCGGATCGGTGCGGAGCGATGACCCTTCGCACCGCGATGCCCGGTCGGCTAGGGCGCTTCCGGGGCCCGGCCGATGCTCAACCAGGCGTCGGGGTCTTCAACCTGCGGGGTGGCAGCCTGGCCAGAAGCGCCAGAGTCCGTGCTCTTCAGCGACCGCAATTGCTGCTCCACTTCGGCTTCGAGCGCGACGGACGCCAGGGCCCGTTCGAGATCTGCGTCGGGCGCTGCGGTGAGGTCGCCAAGCGCTCCACTCGAGAGCAACTCGTCTGTCGCAGCTGCACGGGCCCGCATCTGTGCAACCCGATCGCGCGCCCGGTCGAGGCTGTTGCCGACGTCGTCCATCTGGGAGCCGACGCCGCCCAATGTCTCGTTCACCCGAACCTGGGCCTCCGAGGCTGTGTAGGTCGCCTTGATCGTCTCCTTCTCGATCCGGAATGCCGCCACGCGCTCGGCGAGCCGGCGCTCCTTGTCCTGCAGACCTGCGGTCTGTCGCTGGAGAGCAGTGAACTGAGCGCGGATGGCATCGACCTGACTTTCGAGGAAGACGCGTCGTTCAAGTGCGATCCGGGCAAGATCTTCACGGCCATGCACCATCGCCTCCTGCGCCTGAGCCGTCAAGCGCGCGTGGCGTGTACCCATTTCCTGACCCTGAAGTTCGATCCGTTTCTTCGCGGTCGCCACCTCGGCGAGCCCCTGCCGCACCTGCTGCAGCATTCCGACCAGCTGGTCGTAACTCTGGTCGAGCACGTCACGCGGATCTTCAAACTTGTCGAGACCTTTTGACGCTTTGCTGCGAAGAATGTTGCGAATACGCGATGTGTTACTCATGGCTGGCTCCTCGTTCGCCCCTGGTCGAGCGCTTGATTGGCGGCTGCTCCACCGCGTCGTAGAACCGGCCCTGCACGTTGAGCTCGTGCAGCTCATCCATTCCGGCACGAACCGCCGTGATCTCACGGTCGACATCGGAGCGCAACGCCGTCAGGCTGTCGTCGGAGAGGCCGCCAAGACCGGATGCTACAGCGGAACGGAGGCGGCGAACGAGCCCGGTCACGTCATCCACCCGTGCACGGGCAGTGGGAAGCGCCTCGGCCAGCACTTCGCCGTCGGTTTCGCTCTCGAGGAGCCGCAATTGCGACTCCAGTCCAGCGCTCTCCACCCTGAGGCGACGAAAGAGACGGGGAAGCTCGCCCCGCGGACCCTCGCTGCGCACGGCGAGGTCCATCGCAGCCTGTCCGCTTTCAAGCGTCTCGTTAAGGCGAACACGCAGCTTCAGGACTTCGCGCCGCGAACCGTGGCTGAGCCGGGCACGCATCCTCAGCGGTGCGCCGTTAAGAGCGAGGTTGCGGCGGACGCGGCGGTAAAACGCCCGCACCGCGACCACCACCGCGATGTTTCCCGCGACGATCGCGGAGGCGAGGGTGATGAGCACCCAAGCAAGTTCACTCATGATCTAAACCCGACACTTTCGGCTCCGATTCGCCGAGCACGGGAGCCCGAGCGCTCGGGGATGCTCATCGCCCTGTCCATCTGCGCGTGCTCACATTCATCGGACCGCCTCCA
This sequence comes from Mycetocola sp., assembly GCA_045629445.1. Taxonomy (GTDB): domain Bacteria; phylum Actinomycetota; class Actinomycetes; order Actinomycetales; family Microbacteriaceae; genus Mycetocola_A. The sequence goes on from JAZQRG010000447.1 coordinate 10,419, forward strand.
CCGAGCAGTCGGGCTGCTCTTTGCTCCACGTATCACGGGCAAGGCTACCTGCCTCGTGCGTCGGCTTCCAGAGCAAGACCTGTGAGACGTCTTACTCGGTGTGCGCGGTGTGATCCTCGACGTCGGGGGTCGCGCGCGCAACGTCGGCGATTTCTTCTTCCGGCCGGGGCGCAATCGTCTCGTCAACCTCGATCTCGGGGATCGTCGACTCATTGGGCCCGGGAACGTGCTTCTGAGGGGCGTGGTCATGAGGCGCAGTCACGGGGAATCCTTCGGTCGGCATGGCTCACAGTTTATGACAGGGAAACAAGCCAGTGGGCTTGCCGTCACAGTACCCCGATCGCTGAACCGTCAACTGACAACCACGCGGCAGAACCGGGCACGCCCATCGCCGACGTTGATGTAGGAGTATGTCTGGGCGCTCGAGTAGGCGAGATAGTCGCCGGCAGCAAGGTCACTCGTTCCGTCGTCCCGCTGAACCCGAATCACGCCCTCGGTGACCAGCAACATCTCA
>JAZQRG010000448.1:0-3476 GCA_045629445.1 Mycetocola sp.
GGCAGGTCAGCACCCTGGGCGAGGCCGCAGGCCGTTGCGATTCCGCCGTAGTTGAGCTGGGCGATCGCGTTCACAAGGGTCGTGCTGCCGACGGCGTCGATGACCGCGGCGTATTTCTGGGACTGCAACGGCTTTCCGGCATCCGACAGTTCGGACCGGTCGTTCACGCGTGCCGCACCGCGTCGACGAAGAAAGTCGCCCTCGCTGTCGACGCGACCGGTCGAGGCGACGACCTCGAAGCCGAGTCTTGCCAGAATGGCGATCGCGATCGAGCCGACACCGCCGGCGGATCCGGTGACGAGCACCGGACCATCTCCCGGTGTGACTCCGTGGCGTTCGACGGCGAGCACCGAGAGCATTGCGGTGAAGCCTGCCGTTCCGATGGCGGCCGCACGTTTGGCGCCGATCGCATCCGGCACACGCACGAGCGACGCACTGTCGACCCGAGCGCGCTCGGCCAGGCCGCCGTGGTGGGATTCGCCGAGGCCGGCACCGTTGAGAACGACCGTGTCGCCCACCGTGAACCGGTCGGATTCGCTCGAGGTTACGGTGCCGACGGCGTCGATGCCCGCAATGAGCGGCCAAGTCCGAACCACGCCGGGCTTACCTGCCAGGGCAAGGCCGTCCTTGTAGTTGATGCTCGACCACAACACGTCGAGGCTGACGTCGCCCGGCATGAGGTCGTCATCGGTCAGATTCGAAACGGATGCTGTCTGCGAGGCTGTGCCTGCGGCATCCGTGTGCTTCTCAACCAGCCAGGCTCGGAACGTCGTTGTCATGGCTCCAGCCTAGGGCGGGATGTGGGTAGCGGCGTGGAGGGGTGAGGCCTAAGCGTCGCGGTATGCCGTGAGGTAGGCGAGAACGTCGGGGTCGTCGACGATTTCGTCGGCGTTATCGAAGGCGGCATCCGCGGGGTAGACCAGAATCGGGACACCGGCGACGAACTGCGCGGTGACCTCAACGACGCTCGTCGGATCGGTGGTGTAGCAACGCATGGCGAAGAACTGTCCCTGGGGGAGCCCGGAGATGATGAGGTGGTTGACGTGGCCGACGAGTGCTTCGGCGTAGGTGTCTGAGACGGTAAAGGAGCGGCCGTAGTAGTCGATGCGTTTCATCGGCCAAGCCTATTCGCCGGTCGTGATGGCTGGGCGGGTGGCAATGGGTCCATTGCGGGTGTTCGGACGGGCGTGCAGAATGGACACTCATGTCTGACGCTCCACTGTTCAGAAACCGCGACTTTCAGTTGCTCCTGGCAGGCCAGACGACGAGCCAGCTGGGAGCCCAGGTCAGTGGTGTTGCGATCCCGCTGCTCGCGGTTTTGACTCTCGATGCGTCTCCTCTTGAGCTGGGTCTCGTCACGGCGTCATCCACTCTTGCGTTTGCGCTCATCGGGCTCCCAGCCGGGGCCTGGCTCGACCGGCTGATCAAGCTTCCGGTTCTTGTCGCCAGTGATATCGCGCGCGCGGTCCTGCTCGCGACGATCCCGCTTGCCGCACTCTTTGGCGTTCTCACCATCGTGCACCTCATCGTCGTCTCTCTCCTGACGGGATTCGCGCGGGTCTTCTTCGACGTCGGATATCAGAGCTACCTTCCAACCGTGCTCGGCAAAAACCGGGTTCTCGCGGGCAACTCGACGATGGAAACGATTCGGGCGTCCGGCCAGGTCATCGGCCCGGGCCTTGGCGGCGGTCTGGTTGGACTGATCGGTGCGGCCAATGTCGTGCTCACCCAGGCGGTCACGTTCGCGATCTCGGCGGCGTGCCTCCTCGCTATTCGTACGCGGGAAGAGCCGATACCGGTTCGGAAAGACCGGCCCAGGCTCGGAACCGAGATCGTTGAGGGCCTGGCGTTCGTCGCCCGTAACCGCATACTTCGGGCAACCGCGATCGCGAGTGCAGCGGGGAACTTCTCATTCGCGATCGCTTCGGCGGTCACCTTCATATTCGCGTCCCGCACGCTCGAGCTGTCGCCACTTGCGATCGGGCTGATTGTGTCGGTGGGGTCGGTGTCGGCCATGGTGGGTGCCGCTCTTACGCCGTTGATTTCGCGGCGGGTAGGGAGCGTTCGGGTCATCTGGCTGTCGCTCGCGGTCAGCGGTCCGTTTGCATTGCTGACCCCGTTCGCCGAGCCCGGGTGGATGGTGCTCCTGGCCGTGCTCGGCATGTCGGTGGGTGAGCTTGGCCAGATCATTTACGCGGTGACGAACGTCAGCCTGAGGCAGCGGCTGTGCCCCGATGAGATGCTGAGTCGCGTCAATGCCACGATGCGTGTGCTCATTATGGGCTTGTTCCCGCTTGGTGCACTGGTTGGTGGAGTGCTCGGAGAGACTCTCGGATTGCGGGGCACCCTGTTCGTCGCTGGTGCCCTCCTGGCGCTTTCGCCCATTCCGCTGATGCACGCGTTTGGCCGGACGCGCGATATTGAACAACTGGAGAGCTGGCACCCGGCGCCATAGGGCTGCGGTGCTGATTGTCGCAGACCGGCCGTCACCGCAAGGCCCTTGCTGGCGCGGCCCGCCAGGCATAGCGTCGAAGTACCGCAATACGAAGGAGATACGCATATGACTGACGCAGAATCGCCGAAGAACGCTCTTCCGGATGGCCTGGCTGCGACCCCCGAGGTCGTTGATGCCCAGTTTGTCGAACAGGGCTTCAGCGAAGACATTGTCTCCTCACCCGAGATCCGCGCGCAGGACTATGAGGGCGACAACGAGGTGCTCAAGGAGCACTACAACAATGCGGATGCCGATTTCGAGGCTGCCGATGAGGTTCTCGAGGACCAGATCGACGGACGCACCGACGGCTAATCACGTACCGACAGCCAGGTCGCGTACCAAGGCCTAAGTAACGGAACCCGACGGCCGCCGAGCCGCGGACCGTCGCCTAGGTGATGGAACCGACCGCCAAGCCACGTACCGTCGGCTACGTCACGTAACGCTGGCCAAGCCGCCCCGCTGGGAAACCGCTGGCCAGGTTGCGTAGCAACGGTGACACCAGCGGCAGTCCGCCTCGCCGCCTTGACACGCCCTTTTGTGAGGGAAGTGTCGGGGCGGCGTTTTTATGCCGTCTGGCCTGTGTCGTCGCTGTGGAGTTTTGCGGCTATTCAGTCCGGTGTAGTTCCGTCTAATCGGGTGGGACGTACCAGCTCTCCATCACCCGTCGGCTCGATTCGCGTCGGCGGTTCTGTGCGGCTGGGTCGGATGGTCGTTTGCGCTTCGCCGGTCGAGATGATCCGCCGGTCGATCCCGGCCCGGAAGGCGATCCCGGTGTTTGCCGTGACGGCACCGACGTTTCAGATGTCGATCGCAATGTCTCCCGTGGTGGGTTCAGTGTCGCTATCGGTTCCGGTGGCCCGCCTTCGGGCCGGTCCTCGCCGCTGGTTTCACCACCGCCGCTTATGCTCGCTGCTGCGGGTGGGTCTCCGGTGTCGCGTTTTTTGCGGGCTTGAAGTGCTTTGGGTGGGGGTTGTTTCAGGGT
>JAZQRG010000449.1:0-8571 GCA_045629445.1 Mycetocola sp.
CAGCGGCGTCTGGGTTTCGGCCAGCGTCGGCGCGGTTGCGGTCCGGTTCGGCGGCACGGACGGACGCTGCTCCGGAGTGCGATGCCGCCTCATGCACGGCTCGTTTCGTCGCGGTTCCAGCCGGGGAGGCGGCCATTCAACTCGGAGAGGGTCGCGAGAAGCAGCGGGACGCCGTAGCCGACGCAGTAGACGACGAAGCTCGGCCAGAGGGTCGGGCGTGCTGCCACCCGGGCAAGGAGGTTGCGGTATCCCGCCGCGGGGGAGGGTTGCGCGAGCTGGGCCGTCGGCGCGTCGGAGCCGGTGTTGTCCGGGAGGTGGATGGGGTGGTCTGCGGTGTAGGGCCGGTCGGCCAGTGCTTTTTTCCTTCGGAAGCGTCGGCCGGGGGTCGATGCCGTACTGCGAGGGCCCGTGCCCGGCGCACCCGCGCCACTGGCGGACTCAGCCCGGCGCTGTAACTGCCGGTTGCCCGCGGCGATCCTGGTCGCCCTGCGAATGTGAGCCCGCAGGGTTGCCGGTGACCGCACAACGAACTCCTCGTCGATGGTCAGCCGTTCCGCGGGTGCGAACAGTTGCTGGACGAACCTGTCATCGGCGATGACATCGGGAAAGGCGCCGAACCGGGCACGGCCTTCGGCAGACAGGGCGTAGATGCCCGATCCGACGTGACCGCTCCTGCGGTAGTCGCTGAGTTCCCAGATCCGATAGTGCGCCCTGGCCGCCCAGCTCGCCGCTGACGTGTCAACCCTGAGCCGGGGAGCAGCGACGAGCGGGCCGCCCTCCTTCCGCAGGGCATCGGCGAGAGCGGAAAGCGTCTCGGCCGAGACGAGAACGTCCGCGTCAACATAGGCCCGTGGGAACCGGTCACCCGCGATCGAGTCACCGGCGTTGAGTGCGACCGCCTTTGACGGCACCGCCGTCTCCACAACGTGCACACCGTCAGATGCCGCCGCCCGAGCGAGGGTAACAGTGTCATCGGAGCAGGCGTTCGCGGACACAACCACCCAGATACCGGCATCCGTTCTGAGCTCTCGAAGCAGTCGGGGCAGGAGCGCCGCTTCGTTGTGCGCGGGGATGACAACGCTCATTCCGCGCTGTTCCCTCACGGCCTTGCCCGCCGGCGTCGTGGACGTAGCCCGCCGAGAGGGCGTGGCCGGGTCAGCACCTGCCCCGATGCTGGCCCGGCCACACTGTTTCGCGTCGGTGCCTCCGTGAGCACCCACGCGCCGACCCCAAGCAGAATGAACAGCAGCATGAAGGTCTGGAAGAATCCGAATGCGTCGTAAAAGAACATCGCCGTGGCATACCCAGCAACGGAGATTGCAATCGCGAGCGCCAGCGCCGTGTATTGCGGCGTGTGCGTCGGTGTGAACGCGTAGGCAAACAACCTGGCGGTCGGAATCAGCAGCAGCGCGATAACGCCGAGGACCCCGAGAGCGCCCACTTCCATGAGCGTGCCGAGCCACTGGTTGTCGAGGATGAATGAGTTCGCGGTGTCACCGATGACAATCCGGGAACCGAGCCCAGACCCGAAGAATGGTTGTTGAGACACAATCGCGAGCGCCGGGTCGAGGTCGGCGAGCCGACCGGCTCCGGTGAACCCCGCCGACGTCTTCTGGGAGGCGATCAGCGCTGTTGGGTTGAGGAAGCCGCCGAACATCGCCTCGAACGGCTTCGGAATGATGACGGCGGCCGCGAGGACTGCTGGCAGGGCAAAGCTCGCCAGAACGAGACCGAGGATCGGCCTCAGCAGCAGGATGAGCAGGAACATCACCGCGAGCGTGACGACCGCTGTGCGCGAGACAGCCGCAGCGATACCGAGCAGTTGCAGCCCAACGATCCCGCCGAAGAAGATCTTGCGGTTGTAAATGTTGTGCGGCCAGGCCGCGTACTTCGCCAGGTACAGCGTGATCGGTATCAGCATGCACAGCATGACGCTGAGGGCGATCGGATGCTGCGCTGACGCATACGAGCGCGCCCCGCCGGCGCGGAACGCCTCACCGCCATCGCGCAGTAGCTCAAGCGGCAGGAACGTCGAAAGCTTCATGAAGACGTTCTCGCGGGTCACCTTCTCGACGATGGCAAAGAAGCCGACGATCCCCGAGAACACGGCGAGGCTGGTGAGCAGAGTGTTGACCGCGCGGGTCGAGCGCAGCAACTGTCGGGTGATGTAGAGCAGCGCAACGACGAGCGCGTAGTTGCCGAGCGCGCCGACCGCGCCGGACGCGAGCCCTTCCTCGGTGAGGACCGTTGCATTGACAGCGACAGACACGATCATCGTGAGAAGCCAAATGATCAGTGGAGTAGCGAAGGCGATGGGGCGCCAGGTGAATCTCGGGTCGATCAGGAGGGCGACGCCAATTATCACGAGAAAGAGGACGATCACCGCCCGGTACGGCTCGAGCGCGAACGGCAGTGGGATCGGAAGGGCGTAACGCCGTACGGGGATGAACAGCACGATCGCAGCGAGGAAGGTCAGGGCAATGCCCGACCGGCTGGGGCGGAAGCTCAGAACAGCGTTGCGGACGCGCTCGCCGATCAACGGTTTCGGTGCCGTGTCAGCACCCTGTTCCGGCGACACGACAGATCGTGCCACCGGGGGAGCGGCTGGCCCTCCCGCCGGCGGCGCGCTCGGCGTCGACAGTGTGGTCATAGCGGCCTAGACGTATGCGTGCGTGTCGTCGGAGCGTTTGGCGCCATCGTGCACCGGATCGGCGATGCTGTTCCCATCGGGCTGATCGACACGAGGCTCCTTTGGTTCGGCATCGGCGCCGCCAGCGCCCGGTTCGAGCTCCGATTCGGCCTTCTCGCCAGCTGCTTGTGAGCGTCGTGTTGCGGCGCGCCGCTTTTCCCGGCTCACCCGGATGTTGTACAGCACGAAGATCAGGGCGACGACGAGGAGCAATACACCGAACGCCGTGAGGATCACCGGGATCAGCGGGTTGCTTCCCTCCACCTCGGTTGCCTCGCTCTCACGCAGCGTCTGCAACTGCACTCGCTCGCCCTCTGGCACGGCGGTCGTGTCCTGTTCGGCCTTGACATACTCCTGGAAGACCAGGTTGGCCGCTCGAGAAATGTCTTCAGCGCGACCGGGGGAGTGCGCTGCACCGACAATGTCGAGGATCGGAAGCGTGAGGCGACCGGGGAACTGCTCGTCTCCGGCCGGCTGGGTGGTCCGGCGAACCGCCGTGACCTGCTCGTCGTCTGCCAGCGGCCCGACTACCCCCTCGACCCGAGCCCGGATTTCCGAGCCGGACACGATGTAGGCGTAGACGACGGTGGTCGACACCAGGTCACGCGTGACGGCCGGCGTGACACCTTCCTGTACCGGAGCGCCCGGTATCACGGATTGGTACAACGGCTGCTGGGGACTTCCGACGAGCACCGTCGTCGACGCCCGGTAGGTCTGGACGGCTCGGGGCTGAAGTTGTCCATCGATGTAGGTGTAGCCGACGACTCCGCCGACGAAGCCAGCGATGAGGAGTCCGACGAGGAGCAGCCACTTGTAGCTCCAGAGCACTCGCAGGTAGAGAGGAACATCCATGCTGAATCGGCTTTCTATCGGGCGGGACACAGGTGCCCCACGGTCGGGCGGGCCGCTGTGCCCTCCTCCATCGTGGAGGCGCGGTGTAAAATTGAGGAACCCTCAGTATTACGAGTATATTAACAATCGCTGCGCTGCGGTCAAACCCCCCGTATGTGCTTGTAAATTTCATGACGGTTGCTCATGTCCCTGCCGGGATCGAACAGCGCTATCCAGCCACCGAGCGGGAGGAACCATGGCGAGGCAGTCGGAGGATTCGCGCCCTGTGCCGCGAACAAGCGGCAGGGCGCTCCACGTTCTGTACAGCTTTCCGCACGCCTTCGGCAGCCCCGGCATCGGCGAAACGGCGTGGAACCAGGTCCACGAACTCGTAAAGGCCGGTCACCACGTCACCCTGGTCGCCGCGAGCGTTGCCCGCCCGGTTCCCCGGCTGACCGCGCTCGAACAGACCCTCATTGTCGGCGGCCGCAGGGTTCCGCATCGCGCGATCGGGCGGATGCGGGCATTCGCGTGGCATGATCTCCTCGCCGCGCGCCTGGTGAATCGGGGAACGTTCGATGTTGTGCATGCCTGGCCACTGGCATCCGCTCGCACCCTTCTCGCCGCGCGGGCCAAACAGATTCCCGGGCTTCGAGAGGTTCCCAACACCCACACGGCGCACGCGTACGACGTCGTCGGCCGCGAATATGCCAAGTTGGGTCTCGCCATTCCTCAGGGCTGGTCACATCACTTCGACGGCGAACGCCTCTTTCTCGAAGACCGCGAGTACCAGGCAGCGCACGCTCTGCTTGTGCCGTCGGATGCTGTCGCGAGAACATTCCTCGAACGGGGATTCGACGCCTCCCGCCTGATCCGGCACCGGTACGGGTTCGACCCCGCCGCCATCCGGGTGCCAATCCGTGATGACACGACGCGGCCATTCACCGCTGTCTTCCTCGGCCGGTGTGAGCCGCGCAAGGGACTCCACTACGCGCTTGACGCGTGGCTGTCTTCGAAGGCGAGCGCCGACGGCCGGTTCCTCATCTACGGTGACTTCGTCCCCGGATACCGCGCCATGCTCGAGGAGCAACTCTCCCACCCCTCGGTCGAGGTGAAGGGCTTCGCCGACCGGCCGAGCAAGGCGTACGCGCAGGCAGACATCCTGCTTCTGCCGACGGTTGAGGAGGGCAGTGCCCTCGTGACGTACGAGGCCCAGGGTGCGGGCGTGATTCCGCTTGTTTCGACCGCGAGCGGTGCCGTTGTGGAGCACGCGGTGAATGGCCTGGTGCACCGTCCCGGCGACGTCGACATGCTCAGTTCCCAGATCGACCTCGTTCACGGCAGTGAACGCTGGCGGCGTGCACTTCGGCAGGGTGTTCTTGCCCAGGCACCCGCTCTCACCTGGGAGGCTGCGAGCACGGTGCTCGTCGACGGCTATCGCAAGGCGATCGCCGAGTTGAACCCGGGTAACTATCACGGGCGACCGTCGGAACTGCATCCAGGCACAGGCGATTACCCCGAGCTTCGGCGGGGGCTCCCCGACGGATCACCGAATATCGCCACGGTTACCTGTTCATGGGCGGACACGCGCTGGGCAGCGATACGGGGAAGCAGGGCGCATGGCGCTTCCGGCTGACATCACAGTTGTCATCTGCTCGAGGGAGCGCCCCAGCCTCCTGCGGGATGCCCTCGCATCGGTTATCTCCGCGACGCCCGCCGAGGTCGAGGTGCTCGTCGTCGATTCTGGTTCGACGACGGATGCCACCATGCGCGCGGCCGCTGACGCCGGTGTGCGGAGCGTGCGAACGGACGTTCGGGGCCTGAGCATCGCGCGAAACGTCGGCCTGGCAGCATCCGACCGCGAGATCGTTGTGTACACCGACGATGACTGCATCGCGACGCCCGGCTGGATTGAGGCGCTGATCACCCACTTTGACGGCCCGGACGTCGGTGTGGTTACGGGGCGGATGCTCGACCATACCAAGGTGGGTTCCGACGAGGTGTACCGGCATAAGTCGCAGTTCTCCGACGTCATTGATGGTCTTGACGCCGGTCACGGTGCGCTGATGGCGTTTCGCCGTGCCCCGCTTCTCGCGCTCGGGGGGTTCGACGAGGTGCTCGGCGCGGGACGGGAACTCGCAGGCGCCGAAGATCTTGACGCGTTCTGCCGGATGCTCGACGCAGGGTGGCGCGTGGTGCATGAGCCACAGGCCGTCGTGCAGCATGTCTACACGCGGGTCGGCGAGAACTATCGCGACCTGCTGCACGGTTACGGCCTTGGACTTGGCGCACTCGTCAACAAGTGGTCGAGGATTGACCGTTCGAGCGGAATGGTTATGCTCACAACGGTCCTGACCCGACAGCTCCGAAAGGCGGCCCGGTCGCTTCCCCGCAATCGCGCCAGGGCGCGGGCCGAAATGATGATGTTCACCGGAATCGTCCGCGGCTTCCGGACCGCAGCGAGGTTGCCGCTGGGCGGAATGCTGTTTATCGACACGAGCCGCCCTGAGCCGTTCGCACTGCCCGACACTCCGACCGGTGAACGCGAAGACACCGCGACCGGCGATCCCGTCGCCGCTGCGTCGAACCCGAGAGAAGGACAGACGGATGCCCCCTGAGATCTCCGTGCAACCCCTGCGGGTGCTCGATGAGAAGTTCCTCGCCAACGAGGTCGCGTTCCGCATGGCGCGGCCTGCGCTCGCGATGATGGTGTCGGGTGACCCGCTTCGGCGGCCGGACGGCAGCATCGACGCAGACCTTATCCGCCGGATCGTCGCTGAGCGGCACGTCGCTGTTCCGGCGGCGTCGCAACGGCTGAAGCGGGTCGTGTTCGGTCTGGCGACCCCGGTGTGGGTGCCGGCAGACACCGTGGACATCGACTGGCACGTCACCGTCCTCCCCGGTGTCCATCCGGGTCCGGACAACAGCGTGCTCTCCGGTGCCCAGAACCGACTCGATCCGGACCGGCCGCTGTGGTCGATCACCGTCGCTGACGTTGGTGATGGCCGCCTGGCCATTGTCGGCATGATCCACCATTCAGTGGGGGACGGTATCTCGGGCATAGAGATGATTTCCGGGCTCATCGCCGATCGCCCCACGCTCCCTGGTACCGGGGCAGCGCCGACGGCCGTTGCGCTTGGCCGGGCACCGCGCAATCAGGTCGAGCTGCTCCGTGGACACTACGCTGCCTGGCGGTCCCGGCACGCGACAGCCGCTGCGGCGTGGCGCGACTACCGGCGGAAGCCGCTCACCAAGCGCCTCAAGCGCATGGGCGGGCGACTCCTCCGGCCGCTCAAGAACCTCTATCTCGTGCGATCGGGGCGTGCTGAAAAAATGATCCCGCCGCGAAATTCGCGGATGCTCGTCTTTGCTGCCTCCGACGTGCGCAAACTGGCGCGCTCTCTCGGCGCAACGTCCACCGTGCTTGCGGTCTCGGCGGCATTCACAGCGCTCGCTGCTCTCCACCCGCAGCGCACCAGTCACGCACTGACCGTTCCGCTGTCGCTCGGTCGTGATGCCGCCGCCCGCAATCACATCTCGATGGTCCGGCTGGTGGTTGACGATACCGAGGACTTCGCTGGCCTCGTGGCATCCGTTTCCAACCAGCTGAGCGCGGCGACGACAACCGGTCAGACGAACATCGTGTCGCCGCGGGACTGGGACGGTTACGCGTCACACCTGCCAATGCACACCCGGCGGCAGTATTTCGGCCCTGCGGAGGTGTCGAGTATCACCCTCTGGCCGGTGCTCGACCTCGACGACCAGATCGCCGTGTTCACGACCTCATACGCGAAAAGCTTCGCTGTCGCGGTGATCGCGCGAACCGACATTGATATCGATCGGGCGACGGATGCCATCGCCCGCGTCTTCGAGGCAGCGGGCGCGGCGCCGACGCTCCAGAATGCTCAGGAGGTGCCAAGTGGCGTCTAAAGGATTGCGCGGCGTGCTGAGATCGGTGCTCGACCCGAGGACATTGCTTCACCTGGTCCGGGTCGCGCATTTCTACGGCTACAGCCACGTACAGGAAGTGCCCAAGCTCAATCGAGGGGCATCGGTGTCGTTCGCGCCAACGGTGTCGTTCCGCAACGCTGAACGAATCTTCCTCGGCTCGGGCACCCACGTCGGGGAGGGGAGCCTGATCTGGGCGGGCGATTCGTCGGCACGCGTCATCCTCGGCGAGAAATGTCTGCTCGCTCCGAACGTGACGATCACGGCATCGAACTACGGCATCACCATGGGGACTCCGGTGATGGACCAGCCGAAAAACGAGCAGGACATCGTGATCGGCCCCGGCGTCTGGCTCGGGGCGAACGTCGTCGTCACCGCTGGGGTGACCATCGGGGCGGGGGCGATTGTCGGCGCGGGTGCCGTTGTGACGCGGTCTCTGCCGGCGAACTGTATCGCTGGCGGCGTCCCGGCGCGGGTGATCGGGCAGCGGCCGTCCGCTGCCAGTGCGACGGACCGACTGGATGCCCGCTCGCCGGCTTCGAGCGGAGTGGCCGCATTCCCGGTGAGGGAACCGGTGTCAACAGACACGGGAGCGGGAGCGCCATGAGCGCGCAGCCATCGATGTCTGTTGTCATCGTGAACTACAACACCCGTGACGCGACGATCGAGTGCATCGAGTCCGTCTATGCCGAAGCGAGGTCCGACGCCGGGATCCCCGCACCGCTCGGGCGCCTCACGGTGATCGTCGTCGACAACGGGTCGGTCGACGACAGCGCCGCAGCGATCCGCGAGCGTTTTCCGGCAGCGGTTGTGATCGAGGCGGGCGAGAATCTCGGCTTCGCGCGCGGGGTGAACCGGGGGGTAGCGGCGTCAACGGACGACTACGTGCTGCTGCTCAACCCCGACACCATCGTCATTCCCGGTTCGCTCCGTTCGCTATTGTCGTTCGCCGTCCGGCATCCGGACTATGGGCTCTACGGCGGACGCACCCTGCGTCCCGATGGCACGATTGATCCGAGTTCGTGCTGGGGAGAACCAACGCTGTGGTCGCTCACCTCGTTTGCGCTCGGGCTGTCGACGGCATTCAAACGATCGACACTCTT
>JAZQRG010000450.1:0-4402 GCA_045629445.1 Mycetocola sp.
ACCGAGTGTGTCTGTTGCCCGCACCGAGGCGCGGAGTCGATCGGCCACCTGCCTGAGCACGTCGTCGCCCACCGCGTGACCGCAGCTGTCGTTGACGACTTTGGAACCATCGAGGTCGAGGAAGATGACGGCGAGAGGCCGCCCGCTCCGTTCCACTGTTGCAAGCGCCTGGGTCAGCCGCACCTGCAGGAGCTGACGGTTGGCGAGCCCGGTCAACAGGTCGTGGAGCGCCATCTTCGCGAGCTGAGCCTGCAGGCGAAGCCGGGAGAGCACGTGTGCCGCCTGCCGAGCCAGCGTCGTGAAGAGCTCGACGTCCTGATCGGTGAAGTCCCGCTCGCGTCCGAAGAAGCACACGACGGCGCCGAGCGCAGTTCCGTTGTCCATGAGGGGAGCGGCACTCACCGTTTCAAGGCGCGCCGATCGAAGAACGGATGCCGCGTGAACGGATGCCGGATCCTCCCGGTCCAGAGGCGACACGGTGACAACCCTGCCGAGCCGCATCGCCTGGTTCGTTGCGCTGTCGGGACTGTGGATGAGGTGGCGCAACGGATGAGACCCGGACGCGAGGGTGAGGAAGCCGGCCGAATCGGTCAGCAGGACCGAGGTGTGTGTCGCGGCGAACGCATCGCTGGCGCTCTGGGCGAGGGCATCCGTGAGGGCCTGCTCGGAATTCGCGAGGGTGAACGAGCTCGATGCTTCCTGAATCACACGGACCCAGGCTTCGGAAGCCTCTGCAGCGCGCCGTGCGGTGAGAAGTTCCCGCTCGTAGTCGCGGCGTTCGGTCGAGTCAAAGACAGCGATTCGAACCTCTCCCGATTGGTCGGCCTGTACCCCGTTCACGAGGATCGGGAGGGTCGATCCGTCGGCGCGCTGGAGCGACAACGCAATCTCGTCCACCCGTCCTCGCAGGTGAAGTACCGGCAGGAACCGGGTCTCGTGGAAGAGCTGGCTGCCGACGGTGAGCAGCGACTGGAAAGTTCTGCTGGCGAGTTGGTCACGTGGGAAACCGCACATGCGGAGGAACGTCGTGTTGACGGTCGTGATTTTGCCGTCGGGCGAGGTGACAACGTACCCGCACGGGGCATTCTCGAACAGTTCCTCGAAGTCAGCGCCGTCGGGCGTCAGCCGATCCGTGAGATCGTCACCACTCGTCTGGCTCACGTGAGGTAGGCCCGAATCTCGGCAGCCAGTTCGTCCGGGGCGGAGACGTGCGGGCAATGACCCGTTGCGTCGAGAAGAACGAGGGAACTTCCGGGGATCGACTCATGTACGTACGTGCCGACGGCGAGTGGCGCAATGATGTCCTCCTGGCACTGCAGAACCAGGGTCGGTGTCGTCACGTTCGGCAGGTCGTGCCTGTTGTCCGACAGGAAGGTGACCCGGGCAAAGTGGCTCGCGATCGCCGGGTCCGTTCGGCAAAAGCTTTCGGTGAGGGTGTCGCCGAGGGCGGGGTGTGAACTGTTGCCCATGATGAGCGGTGCCATCGTCGCAGACCAGCCGAGATAGTTCGCGTCGAGTGCGTCCAGGAGGGAGTCGATGTCCTCCTGTTCGAAGCCACCCGTGTAGTTGTCGGCGTTGACGTAACGAGGCGAAGGGCCAACGAGGATCAGCGCGCCGAATCGGCTGGCGTCGCGCGTCGCGGCGAGGACGCCGATCATCGCGCTGACCGAGTGGCCGACGAATGCGACGTTGGTCAGGTCGAGGTCATCGATGATCTCGAGAACGTCGTCGGCGTAGCCGTGAAGAGAGTCGTACTTGCCGCGATCGTAGGCGGAGAGGTCGCTCGCCCCCGCACCAACATGGTCGAACCGAACGATGAGATAGTCGTCCTCGAGCCGTGTGGCGAGGTCTGACCAAATCTCCGAACTGCAGCCGAAGCCGTGTGCGAGAAGGAGAGGCTGACCCGTTGGGTTCCCGGTCACGGTGATATTGTTCCGCGAACGGATCGCGGTCATGGTGTCTGTGCTCACTGCGGCTCCCGCTGTTCATGCTCTTGAGGATTCGAGAAACCGCTCGTCGGTGCCCCCGTAGACGGCTCGAAAGATATTAGTCGAGCATCCGTTGAGTGAGCAACGCTGTGCCTATTCTCAACACAGGAACGGATGCTATCGGTGAAGCAGCTGGATTATACGCACAAAGCGTCCCAACCGGCGAGCGTAGACTTCTGCTTGCATGAGTTGGACCATGGGCTATGCTCATTTGCCGATCGTCCCTCGCCGCCGTCCGCCGAACGCTCGGTGTGGTCGGTTCAGGAAGGTTGCCATGAGTATTGAACAGGATCTTGTCGGTGCGGTAGCCCGACACGAGATCGAGGCATACTTCCAGCCGCAGATCGACGTCTCAACCGGACGCATCACCTCGGTCGAGGCGCTCGCCAGGTGGCGGCATCCGACCAGGGGCTTTGTCTCCCCAGCAGAATTCATTCCGGTTGCTGAACGCACGGGGCTCATCCATGAGATCGGTGCCTTCATGCTTGAGGAGGGATGTCGTCACGCGGCCAGGTGGAGACACGACGGTCTTGCCGTTCACGTATCCGTCAACGTCTCCGCCCTGCAACTGGCGACGCGGGATGTCTACGACCGGTTGCACGCGCTTCTCGGTGAGTATGACCTGCCCGAGGGAACCCTGACCATCGAGATTACGGAGTCGCAGGTCATCTCTGACCTTGCCGGGGTCGCCACCCGTCTGGATCGGCTTCGCGCGATTGGGCTCGGTGTCTCGCTTGACGATTTCGGGACCGGCCACTCATCGCTCGCGCAACTTCGGGATCTGCCGATCACCGAACTCAAGATCGACAAATCACTTATCCAGGAGAACACGAGTAACGGGGCGCTGATCGCCGTCGCCGTCAACCTGCTCCAGGAGCGGGGAGTCAGTGTCGTCGCCGAGGGTGTCGAGACGCTGGAACATCTCGACCTGGTGCAGAGAATCCACTGCGATCGGGCACAGGGCTACCTGTTTGGTCGCCCGGTTCCCGTCGCGGAACTCGATCCTGTTCTCGTTGGAGCGCGCTGAACCGCTGGTTCTGCGGGCACGGTGAACCGCGCCGTTGCATGGCCGAGTGCGTCAGCGGCCGCGAAGGCGGGTTCTTCGACCCGAAGCTGTGAACTCCGGATAAAGGTGTGGGCTCGCTACGTCAGGGACGTCGGCGAGCCGGAGTCTTAGAGTCCGCTGAACGAGTCGTCTTCGATCGGCATCGGGTGATCGCTGCCGGAGTCGCCGTTGTTGTCGCCGCTGACATCGATCTGTGTCCACACGACGGGCATTCCCGGCGAGAAGAGGATGTCGAGCCCAGGTCCACCACGGAGTGGCGGAATGGTGACATAGCCGCCGCCAGCCTGAATGGCCTTGAGGATCTCGGCCCGCAATTCGGCAACGGGTTCCGGGAGAAAGTAGTCACGTCCGTCGACGGTGAGCCTGTGAACAATCACGTGTGAATTCCTGTCTGTGCCTGGCGAGGCCTCAGCCATCGCACCACCAACGTTAGCGGCTCTCGCGGGTCGGTTCCGAACAAGGGGTGGGGCTTGCGCTTTGGCCGCGCGGTGGTAGGGGAATGGAGCGTCTCAGCTCGAAATAAGGTCGGGCTGCGGTGGCGGTGGGGCGCCCGGAATCAACCCGAGAGCCGCGACGAGGATTTCCGGCTCTTCGCGTACCTCGGCGTAGCAGTACCAGGACGGCCCTTCCGGGCCGACCAGCTCGAACCGGGCCACCGAACCGATCGCAAACGGTGCGTCACGTTGGACGACCATGCCACAACTGACATCCGCTGTTCGTGTCGCCGTCGACAGCGTCACGAGGATTCCCGGCAAAATCAGCGCTATCACACCGATGATGACGAGGAAGCGCATCGGGCGGAGGATCCGCTGCGAGGCCAGGGGGCGGCCGTCGCTCGGTTCATAGCCGTCGAGCTCGGGGTAGTTGGATGTCACCGTGCCATTTTGTCATCGATGGTCGCGCGCGTCGCCCTCGCCGGGCAGGTTGTCAGGCGAATGGTTCACCGACACCAGCAACCGGGCGCGGCCGGGCGGGCGCTGATCGCACCGCACCGGCGCTCGCGACGACGGCAAGGGCGATGGCAATCCAGCCGACGAGAGTGAGCTCCTGGTGCAGCACGATCGCACCGACGATCGCGGCAAGCGCTGGTGCGAGGCTCATGAGGATGGAGAACGCCGACGCCGGAAGTCGGCGGAGCGCGAACAGTTCAAGGCCGTACGGGATCGCGGACGACAAGACAGCGACGGCGGCGCCGAGGAGGAGGATCCGCGGTTCGATGAGGGCGGAACCGGCACTCAGGATGCCGAAGGGGAGCGTTACGAGCGCTCCGAGCGTCATTGCGATGGCAAGCCCGTCGAGTCGGGGGAAGCGCGCGCCGGTTCGGGCCGAAAGGAGAATGTAGCCGACC
>JAZQRG010000451.1:0-2803 GCA_045629445.1 Mycetocola sp.
GCGTCCCGTCACGGCCGAGCACCTTGCCCGGGGTCGCGACACCCGCACAGTTGACGACGATGCCGAGCGGGGCGAGCGCGACGGCCGCGTCGACGGCTGCCTGAACCTCGGCTTCGTTCGTGACGTCGGCGGCAACGAACCGGGCGTTCTCGCCCAGCTGTGCCGCGGCATCCGCCCCGTTCGAACTCGGCAAGTCGACGATCACGACAGCGACACCCTCAGCGGCAAGCCGAGTCGCCGTTGCGTTGCCGAGGCCTGAGGCGCCACCGGTGATGAGTGCTGAAATTCCGTCGAGCTTCATTGCTTGATCCTCCAGAGAACGAGTGCCTGCAGCCTAGGGGTGCGCCGGGCGCCGGGGTGGCGGGCTTGTCGTGGCGAGTGGTCGTCGTCGTGCACCGGCGCGAGGCTGTTGTGCCGTGTCCACAACTTTGTCGCGCGTTAGAGCCGTTCGATGATCGTGGCGTTGGCCATGCCGCCGCCCTCGCACATCACCTGGAGTCCGTATCGGCCGCCGCCGGTCTGCAGCGCGTTGACGAGCGTCGCGAGGATGCGGGTGCCAGACGCGCCGAGCGGGTGGCCGAGGGCGATTGCGCCGCCCCAGGGGTTGAGCTTTGCTTCGTCGATGTCGAACTCGCGCTGCCAGGCGATCGGCACAGACGCGAACGCTTCGTTCACCTCGACAACGTCGATGTCGTCGATCCGGATGCCGGTGCGCTCGAGGATGCGACGGGTGGCGGGCAGGACGCCGGTGAGCATCTCGAGCGGGTCGCTGCCGACGGCGGCGAATCCGACGAACCGGGCGCGGGGGGTGAGGCCGAGTTCTTCGGCCTTCTCTTCGCTCATGATTAGTGCGGCGGACGCGCCGTCGGTGAGGGGCGAGGAATTGCCGGCCGTGATGTTCCAGCCGATTTCGGGGAATCGATCGGCCCAGGCATCCGTGTGGAATGCCGGCTGAAGGGTCGCGAGCGCATCGGCGGTCGTGCTGCGCCGCACTGTCTCGTCGATGCCGAACGTGGTTCGAGTGCCGTCGAGCGCGAGCAGAGAGATCGGCACGACCTCGGGAGCGAAGAGACCCCGGTCGATCGCCGCGGTCGCGCGGGCGTGTGACTGCGCGGCGAACGCGTCGAGCTCAGCGCGAGTGATGTTCCAGCGGGCGGCGATGAGTTCGGCGGAGATGCCCTGCGGGACGAGTCCGTCGGGGTAGCGGTGGGCGATCATCGGGCCGAGGTAGTCCTCGCCGAGGGTGGAGTACCCGATTGGCTGCTGGCTCATTTGCTCGACGCCGCACGCGATGACGATGTCGTTCGTACCGGCGAGGATCGCCTGCGCGGCGAACTGCGCGGCTTGCTGGCTTGACCCGCACTGCCGGTCAACGGTCGTGCCAGGCACGCTCTCGGGGAAGCCAGCGGCGAGCACCGCGTTTCGGGCGATGTTGGTCGACTGCCGACCGGCCTGGGTGACGCACCCGGCGATGACGTCGTCGATGAGCGCCGGGTCAATGCCCACGCGTTCGACGAGCTGCTGGAGGGTCTGCGCGAGCAGGTCAACCGGGTGAATTCCGCTGAGGCCTCCCCCGTGCTTCCCCCGTCCGGACGCGGTGCGGACGGCATCGACAATCACTGCTCGTGACATGGGATCTCCTGCGATCGGTTGAACCTTGACTTTCGAGCGTACGACGGATGCTGTCGTGCCGGCCACCGGCATCCGTCCCCCTTCCCCGAAAACAGATGCCGTGAGACGGTGAAGCAGGAACTCCGACACTCAGGAGGTGGCACGGTGGGAAGGATCATCGTTCAGCAGCTCGTCACCCTCGACGGTTTCGCTGCGGACAGTAAAGGTGACGTGAGCTTTTTCGATTCGGTCACCGAGTGGAGCGATTCTGACGCCGACCAGCTGGAATTTCTGGACTCGGTTTCTCTGGTTGCGCTCGGCGCCAACACCTATCGGATGTTCGCGGGTTACTGGCCGACCGAGCAGTCGAGGTCGGAGATCATCGCCGACAAGCTCAATGGCCTGGACAAGGTCGTGTTTTCCCGGTCGCTTGATCGGGCTCCGTGGGGGGAGTTTGCTGAGGCGCGGGTGGTGGCAGGCGACGCTGCGCCGACGTTGCGCGCTCTCGCAGACGAACTGGCCGACGATGTGATCGTGTGGGGCAGCCTCTCGCTCACTGACCAGCTCTTTCGCTCGGGCGGGGTGGACGTGCTGAGCTGGCGCATCTGCCCGATCGCTCTTGGGGCCGGGCGACGAGCGCTTCCGGCTGACTACTCGACCGGCGCGATGCGACTTCTGAGCAGCAGGGCGTATGACGGCGGGTTAATCACCGCTGAGTATGCGGTGCACTGAAGCCACAGCAGCGAGCAGACGCTGACCGGCCGACGCCCAGCGAACCACGGGTAAAATCGGCGCGTGGCCATTTCGAAGATCCTCCTGTACTACGTCTTCACGCCCCTGGCCGACCCCGACGCGATCCGGCTCTGGCAGCGTGATCTCTGCGAGTCGCTGAACCTGCGCGGACGCATCCTCATCTCCAAAGACGGCCTCAATGGCACCGTCGGTGGCGAGCTCAACGCTGTGAAGAAATATCTGCGCAAGACGCGCGAGTACCCGGCGTTCAAGAACCTCGATATCAAGTGGTCAGAGGGAACCGGGCTCGACGAGAGCGGCGCAAGCATCGATTTCCCGCGGCTCGTGGTGAAGGTTCGCGAGGAGATCGTTTCGTTCAGTGCGCCTGGCGAGCTCGAGGTCGACGAGAACGGTGTGGTTGGTGGTGGCACGAAGCTAAGTCGGAGGCCAAGCGGTCTTA
>JAZQRG010000452.1:0-1843 GCA_045629445.1 Mycetocola sp.
TTGTCCAGCGAAAAGACATGGTCCGGTTCACGTTTGGCAAAGCCGGTGGCCATCTTGGCCCGCTGCTTGTTGTCGCTGATACCCACGGCCGACGACAGCTGGTTGTCGTCGAGGATGCGTCGGCGGATCGACCCGGCGAGCTCACGGAGGTCGGCGTCGGTGTCGTCGACCGGAACTCCGAGGAATGCCTCATCCCAGCCGATAACCTCGACGGGATACCCGAAACCTCGCAGCGTTGACATCACCTCATCCGACGCGACGTCGTATGACGGGTGATCCAGCGGGAGATAGATCGCGTCGGGCATCTTCCGGAACGCCGAGCGCAGCGGCATCCCGGCCCGAACCCCGAGGTCACGGGCTTCGTAGGACGCACAGGTGACGACCTTGCGCGGCTCCATCGGATCGCCGGTGCCCCCGACGATCACCGGAACACCGACCAGATCAGGGTTCCGGCGGCGCTCCACCGAGACCTGGAACTGATCCAGGTCGACGTGCATGATCGCGCGAAAACGGCGAACCGGAGGCGCTGTCATCCTGCCGACGATATGACAGAACGAGGTCAGGCGCCGGGAAAACCTGGCCCGTGTACTACTGAGGCCCCCTCGCCCTCAGATCTGTCCGGTGGCGTCGTACATCCACGACATGTCGGAGGCGGCCAGCTTTTCCATCCAGTCCGACGGAGCCGTGGACGCCAACCCGCCGAAGTCCCAGTAGTCCTTCCACAGGGTGATCTTGCCGCCGGACACCTTGTGAACGGTCACAAATGCCAGTGTCGCGGACTCGCCGGTGGGCCAGGTCCAGGTCTCGCTGTGCTCGTACATCACGTCGGGGCCGCTGGAGATCAGGAGACCGTCGTGGTTGATGTAGTCGGACAGCGGTTCCAGGCCCACCTTGAGCCGCTTGACGATGTCGTCGGGTCCGCGCGCCGCAGCGGCGGGCCCGAGCGGCATATCGACGTAGATGCAGTCGTCGGACACAAACCCCTTGACCCCCTCCCAGTCCCGCTTGCTCAATGCTGCCCAGAGACCCAGGACCGTGGACTTGTTGTCATCTGACACGCTCGTACCTCTTTTCAGTTTTTCTCGCGGATAGGAAACGGCCGAACCTCTTGTGCCCGAGCGCATCTGCCGGACGGTCACCGGTGAACACCGTCTCCCCATTGACCATGACGGTGCGGACGGTGCGCTCGTTGCGGTTGACCATCCGCGAGAGCCCTCCGAACTGTTCGACCTCGGCCTCCCGATAGTCCTCGAGCGATGCATCGAGATACTCGGGGTCGAGTAGGAACAGGTCGGCCCGATCACCGACGCGCAGGTGCCCGGCGTCGATCCCGTACCAGTCGGCGAGCTCGCCGGTCAGCCGGTGAACCGCGTGCTCGACGGTCATGAACGGCGCACCGGCCTCGGCGGCGGTGTGTACGTGCCGTAGCAGTCGCAGTCCGAAGTTGTAGAACGCCATGCTGCGCAGGTGCGCGCCTGCGTCGGAGAACCCGATCTGGATCCCGGGTTCCTTCGCGAGCTTTTTGAGGAGCTCGGGCCGATGATTGGAAATGGTTGTGCGCCAACGAACTTTCGTCCCGTGCTCGAGAAGGAGGTCGAGGTAGGCGTCCACCGGGTGCAGCCCACCGCGGTCGAGTCCGACCTGGCCGAAGGTCTTTCCGACCACGGCGCCGTCCGGGCACTCGACGATCTCGGCGTCGAAGAAGTCCCGATGCCAGACCCGTGGTCCGTACTTCTTGTCGTAGTCCTTACGGAACGCGCGGCGGTAATTCTCGTCGCGCATCAGCTCATTGCGATCGATCTCGCCCTGCAGGTGCAGCGCCGCCGCTCCGGATCCGAATTCC
>JAZQRG010000453.1:0-15398 GCA_045629445.1 Mycetocola sp.
AACCGCTCGCCAGCAGCACCCTGCGACATTTTCATGGCATCCTCGAGGCCGAACGGGCTGGGATCCTCGAGCAGCAGGATCACGTGGCGGCGTCGCTCACCGAAGTGCGCGAGGCTCGCGATGGCGAACAGGACGATGAACACGACCCAGAGGGACCGACGCTCACCGCCGAGTGGTCCCGGCTCACCGGGTTGCAGGACGACGCGGTCCGCCGCCTCACGGAAATCGACAAGGCGCTCGCACGGGTCGAGGACCGCTCGTACGGCATCTGTACCCGGTGCGGCAAGCCGATCGCTCGCGCACGGCTCGATGCGCGCCCTGTTGCCGAGCTCTGCATTGAGTGCGCACGGCTCGCTGAAACCGGTCGATAGGGTTACGGCTCCGCGGTTGGTCGTCGGCCCGAACGACGCGTAGCCTCGCGGTATGACCGAGAACAGCGACACCCTGCCCGAGGTCTGCGTCTGTTACATCCTGAATGAAACCCCCGAAGCCGGTTACCAGGTGCTGCTCGGTGAGAAGAAGAAGGGCCTCGGACTGGGAAAGCTTGTCGGCCCCGGCGGGAAGCTTGAGCCAGGAGAGACTCCACGGCAGGCCGCGGTGCGCGAGGTGTTCGAAGAATCCGGACTGCACACGAGCGAGAACGAACTCGTGCTGGTCGGCCGGATCCGCTACGAGTTCCCCTTCCGCGAAGGCTGGAGCCAGGTGTCCTGGGTGTTCGTCACCCGATCGTGGCACGGCGATATCGTCGAGTCGGACGAGCTGCTCCTGCGCTGGCACAACGTCGCCGACATTCCCTTTGAACGGATGTGGGACGACGCCCGGTTCTGGCTGCCGGACCTGCTCGCCTCACCGGAAGCTCCCCACTACATCGAGCGACGCTTTGTCTTCGGCGCCGATCTCTCCACCGTTGTCGAGTCCGACGGGCAACCGATCGAAGCGTCCGGTGCGGCTACGCCGAGATCGCGAGCGTAAACGGAAGAACAGCGGATGCCCCGGCGCGGCGGAGCGTGCGGCCAGCGACCGTCAGCGTCCACCGGCTGTCGGCCAGGTCGTCGACGAGCAGCACCGGGCGCCCCGCGTAACTGTTCAATGCGGTTACCAGCTCGGGCCCGGCGCTGAAGCGATCCCAGACACTCGACAATCGGTATGCGCTATTGCCGCCTGGCTCCCCCGACGGGCCGCCGTGAGCGAGGTCGAGCGCGCCGAGGTACGGCAGACGGCCGACCTCGGAGAGCGCACGCGCGACCGAGTCCACGAGCAACGGTCGGCGCCGGGAAGGCATGCTGACGACGGCCGCTGGCCGTTCCTCCCAGTCCCACTGGCTCAGCACCCGGATGCAGGCCTCAACGAGTGCCGGGCTCGCCGGCGCATCAACGGTGCCAGCCGCGAACAGCTCGCGAAGAGTGCCACCCCAGCCGAGGTCGGTGAGTCGAGCGAGTGCCCGGCCGGGTTCCACCCGGTCGTCGGGGGCAATCTTTCCCTTCACCGGGACACCGAGCTGGTCGGCGCCCGTCGGCCACTGCGCGCGCGGTTCAAGAACGACTCCGACGCGGTTGAGTGACTGTGACGCCTGACCGGATGCCTCCTGCCGAATGTCGGTGGGATACCAGGCCGCTTCCCCGGCGGCGGCGGCGCAGTTGTCGCAGCGCCCGCACGGAACCGCCGTGTCGTCATCGAGTGCCCGCTGGAGAAACTCCATTCGGCAGCCGGTGGTGCGCTCGTACTCGATCATCGCGTTCTGTTCGGCGACGCGCGCTGCGGCGATACGGGCATACCGTTCGGCGTCGTACACCCAGGGCTTTCCGGTTGCGACCCAGCCGCCGGTTACGCGTTGAACGGCGCCGTCGACATCGAGCACCTTGAGCAGGAGCTCGAGCGGGCTGCGCTTGAGGTTCACCCGGGCTTCGAGAGCCGGAGTCGAGAGCGGAGCACCGTTGTACGCGAGTTCATCGATGACGGCGGTGGCCTTTGCCTCGTCGGGCATCGATGAGGTCGCGAAATACTGCCAGATTGCTTCGTCTTCGGTGCCTGGCAGCAGGAGGACGTCAGCGCTCGCCCGCTTCCCGTCAATCATCGCGGCGCGACCAGCGCGACCGACCTGCTGGTAGTAGGCGACGGGTGACGACGGGGCCCCGAGGTGGATCACAAACCCGAGGTCGGGTTTGTCGAAGCCCATTCCGAGCGCACTCGTCGCGACGAGGGCCTTGACCTGGTTGTTCTTGAGCGCCTGTTCAAGGCCTTCGCGGTCACCGGCATCCGTTCGCCCGGTGTACGCCTGCACCTCGTGGCCAGCCTCGCGGAGGAGGCGGGCGGTGTCGTCGGCGGCGGAGACGGTGAGTGCGTAGATGATGCCTGAGCCGGGCAGGTCGCTCAGGTGGGTGAGCAGCCAGGCGAGCCTGGCGCCGGCGTCTGGCAGGCGAAGAACGCCGAGGCGAAGGGATGCCCGCGCGAGCGGACCCCGGATCGTCACGACCTCGGTGTTGCCGGCTGATTCGAGCTGCTCGGCGACGTCGGTGACGACGCGGGAGTTGGCGGTCGCCGTCGTTGCGAGCACAGGGACGCCCGTTGGCATGTCGGCGATGAGGTCGCGAAGCCGGCGGTAGTCGGGGCGGAAGTCGTGGCCCCAGTCAGAAATACAGTGGGCTTCGTCGACGACGAGCAGGCCGGTGCGCTTCACGAGACTCGGCAGCTGTTCTTCGCGGAAGCGCGGGTTGTTGAGACGTTCGGGTGAGACGAGGAGAACGTCGACCTCGTCGCGCTCAAGCTTGCCGAGGACATCGCCCCACTCGTGCGGGTTCGCGGAGTTGATCGCGACGGCGCGGACGCCGGCACGTGCCGCTGCTTCAACCTGGTCGCGCATGAGGGCGAGGAGCGGCGAAACGAGCAGTGTTGGACCGGCGCCCTGGCGGCGGAGCAGGAGGGTAGCCACAAAGTACACGGCCGATTTTCCCCAGCCGGTGCGCTGCACGACGAGCGCGCGGCGGCGTTCGTCGACAAGGGTGGCGATGGCCTCGTACTGCCCCTCGTGGAAGTTTGCATCGGGCGAGCCGACCAACGTTCGCAGAATGTCGAGGGCGTCGGCGCGGGTGTTCGTCATGAGTCCAGCTTCGCAGGTGCGGCTGACAGCCCGGCCAGCGGCATCCGCTCAGCGCACCTCGAGCTCGCGGCGCTCGCTGCCGCTGGGCACGAGGTGGCGTCGCGTCTCAGACTCGCGGCATCCGATCCGAGGAATCGACGATCTGCTTGCCAAGCGGCAGAAGCGCAACGGGAACCATCTTGAAGTTGGCCCAGCCGAACGGGATGCCGACGATGGTGATGCAGAGCAGCACGCCGCTGATGACGTGCTCGAGGGCGATCCACCAGCCGGCGAGAAGCAGCCAGATGATGTTGCCGATCGTGGAACCGACACCGGCCGTCGGCTTTTCGACCACTTCCTTGCCGAACGGCCACAGCGCATACACGCCGATGCGGGCCGCAGCGATTCCCCACGGGATCGTGACGATGAGGATGCACATGATGGCTGCGGCGAGCATGTAGCCGAGGAACAGCCAGAATCCCGACAACACCACCCAGATGATGTTCAAGAGTGTCTTCATAGTGCGCTCAGTCTGGCACTTCCAGCTGTGCGCGCCAGTGCCAGACTGGTAACTGTGACTTCCCCGCTTGTGCAAAACCTTCGGCTCGACCTCGAATCCGCCCGCTTTACAGTGACGACCCTGACTGAGTTGTGGGGTCCGGAAGCGGATGCCGCGCTGCACCGCAACGAGAGAGTGCCAGCGTTGCGTGCGCTGAAAGCGAGGCGACAGAATTCCGCACCGGAAGCATCCGCAACGCTCGCGACGCTGTTCGTGCTTGGACTCGCGGTTCCCCGTGACGAGCTCGCGGCTGCTCTGCCACAGCTCGGCGTCGACGGTGCACTCGAACTGGGACTCGTCGCAGTGACCGGTTCGGAGGTTACGCCGCTGCTTGACCTTCGCCCGTACAGTTTCGTCGACGGTCACGGCGCCGGCAGCTGGTGGATTGTTTCCGACCTCGGCGAACTCGTGCTCGGCCGTGCCCTCGGCGAAGAGCACGTCCTCGGTGTCGGCGGCGCATCCACCACACTCAGCGGGCTCATGATGCAGACCTCGGTCGGCAGCGTGCTCGATCTGGGCACCGGCTGTGGCATCCAGGCGATGCATGCGGCACGCCACGCAACGCACGTCGTCGCGACAGACATTTCCGCCCGTGCGCTCGAGCTCGCGGCGCTCAACGCCGAACTCAACTCGATCCACAACATCGAGTTCCGGCTCGGGAGTCTCTTCGACCCCGTGCGCGGCGAGCGGTTCGACCAGATCGTCTCCAACCCGCCCTTCGTCATCACGCCCAGAGCCGAAGGCGTTCCGGCCTACGAGTACCGCGACGGTGGGATGGAGGGCGATGCCCTCGTCGAAGCGGTTCTCCGAGGTGCGGCGGCCCACCTGCACCCGGGCGGAGTCGCCCAGCTGCTCGGCAACTGGGAGTACCGCGTCGGCCAGGACGCCTTCCGCCGCGTCGGCGGCTGGATCGACGGCACCGGGCTCGACGCCTGGATCATTGAGCGCGACACCCAGGACGCCGCCCAGTATGCCGAGACCTGGATCCGCGACGGCGGAACCAAGTCGGGCACACCCGACTTCGACCGGCTGTACGACGCGTGGCTCGACGATTTCGATGCCCGACGCGTCACCGCTGTCGGCTTCGGATACATCACCCTGCGGATGCCGCTGGCCGGCGAGGTGACATTGCGTCGGCTTGAGCGGTTGCACGGTTCGCTCGGCTCGAATGAGGCCGGCCTCGGCCTGCATCTCGCATCGGTGCTTGCCGGGCACGACTGGCAGGCAGCGCGCACCGATGATGAGCTTGCCCGTTCCTCACTCACCGTTGCTTCTGACGTGACCGAGGAGCGGCACTACTGGCCAGGCGCTGAAGATCCGACCGCGATGCTGCTGCGGCAGGGCGGTGGCTTCGGCCGCACGATCCGGATGGACACGGCCCTGTCCGCGTTCGTCGGTGCGTGTGACGGCGACCTCAACGTGGGCGCCATCGTTGCCGCGATCGCCCAGATCCTTGATGTCGACGTCCTGGAATTGCTCGCCGAGCTGATGCCCCGCGTGCGCGACCTGGTGGATGAGGGATTCCTGCTTCCGACTGAGGTGGCTGAGTAGGCGCTTAAGCACTCGCCGGGCGCGAGAGATAGGGCATTCGCCCGATACTGCTGCCCCTCCTTAGAGAACACGATGGAGTTCTCACCATCTCAGGAGGACACCATGCAGATCTCAGGCGAATACGGAACCGAACTTCTCCTGCGCTATTCCGAAGAGGAAACCGCGAGAAAGCTGGAACGTCGACGGGTGGCCGAGGAACGAGCCGCTGAGTCCGGTGGAGCAGCCGGCGAATCGAAGAATCACGCCGGCGCCTGGTTCGCGCGACTGGCGCGCTTCGTCGTCCGTGGGGACACGGCAGCGGGCGGGCCGCTGTGGATTCGACCCGACCAGGGTCAGGCAGCGCGCCCGGAGCGGATTTCCGAACCGGCGGTCGCAGCAGCGGCACTGAACGCGCCGTCCGTGTACGGTCCCCAGGGCGCTGGCGAACAGCCTGTCGGTCAGGAGAAGGAACACTCTGACGACGACGAGCGGATGCCGTCACCCGCGTTGGTCGGTGCAGCGACCCGGTGACCGGGAACCGTCGAAACGGAACGGTGCCCGTAGTCCCACGCGTGGGTGCGGGCACCTCGACGCGTGTCAGAGGATCGTGGGACCATAATTCAGTGAGGTCACCGGCGTCGAGTGCAGCCATGATCGGGCGAGAGTCCGAGCTTAAGCGACTGCGCACCGTTTTCGCCGAGTCGCTCACCGGTCGACCGCAGGGGGTCGTGATCTCGGGTGAGGCCGGAATCGGCAAAACCCGCTTGCTCGAGGAGTTTCTCCGCTTTGCGTCGGCCGAGGCGCTCGTCCTCACGGGGCAGTGCGTCGACCTCGGCCCGGTGGGCGCGCCATACTATCCAGTTGCGAGCGTGCTCCGCGGTCTCGTCGAGAACATCGGCGCTGACGCGGTTCTCCACGCCGGCGGACCAGGCGCCGAGGCATTCGCAACCCTGCTGCCCGAACTCGGAATCGAGACAACCGAGCCTCCGGGCGCCGGGCTCAATCGCGTTCACGATACGGTCGCTGCCGTCTTCGAAACGGTGTCACGGCAGACCCCGGTTGTGATCGTCATTGAAGACCTGCACTGGGCAGACGAGGGCACTCTCGACCTCCTTCGCTTCCTGCTCCGGGTGCTCGGGCGCGGCCGGATCCTTGTCGTACTCACCTTCCGCACCGAAGACGTCGTCCGCGGGCATCCGCTGCGGTCACTCCTGTCCGAACTCGATCGCAGCCGCAGCGTTTCTCGCGTCGAACTCGTTCGCCTGAGCAAAGCAGAGGTACGCAACCAGGTCGTCGCGATCCTTGGCACCGAGCCAGACGACGACGCGTTCGACAGTGTCTACGCCCGCAGCGAGGGAGTCCCGTTTTTCGTCGAAGAGCTCGTCGGCTTCGATTGCACGGGGGAGGGCGAGCTGCCGTGGACGCTCCGCGAGCTTCTCCTCGCCCGCTATGAACGCCTCAGTGATGAGTCACAACACCTCGTCCGGCTCATTTCGGCCGGTGGGGTTCGGGTCGATCACGACCTCCTCTCCGCTGTGTTTCCCGGAGATCCCGAGCAGCTCGACAATGCGGCTCGCGAGGCGGTTCTCGCCAACATTCTGGTCGCAGACGAGCGCAGTTATGCGTTTCGGCACGCGCTCGTCCGTGAAGCGATCCACGCCGATCTTCTGCCGGGCGAGCGAACCCGGTTCCATACCCGGTTTGCCCAGGCGCTCGAGGCGGTGGCTGGCGAACAACGCGTCGCGACGGAGATCTCGTATCACTGGATGGCCGCCCACGACGTAGCTAAGGCGTTTCCCGCCGCCCTCGACGCGATGACCCAGGCTCGCGCGACATACGCCTACGGAACCGCCGCGCAGATGGGTGAGCGTGCGCTCGAGTTGTGGGACCAGGTGCCAGACGCCGAGCGGGTGTCCGAGCGACAAAAGATTGACCTCCTGGCGCAGACGGCATCCGCCCTGCGCAATGCGGGTGAAGGCGAACGGTCCCTCGCCATGATCGACCTTGCACTCGACGAATGTCCGCGCTCCGAAGCCCTTCGATACGCTCGGCTCCTTCGTGACAAGGCGCTGTACCTGGGCAATATCGGCAAACCTGGCTCAATTCCGCTGCTGCGTGAGGCACTTGAGCTGGTTCCACCAGGCTCGACGGGGATGGCCGGGACATCCGGTCTCGCCCGGACCACGATGAGTGCGGGTGAATTGCGGTCCGCGCTGCTTACCGCTCTTGCCGGCCGCCTCATGCTTGCGGCGCGCCTCGATGAGGCAATCGCCGCTGCGCGTGAAGCACTCGACGAGGCGCGCGCAGCCGGTTCCGATCGTCACGCGTCCATCGCATCCAACATCCTGGGCACGAGCGAGATCAACTCCGGTCGATTTGACGAGGGACGCGCGCACCTCGATGACGCCTTCGCGCTTTCGAAGAACGACACGAGCGCTCGCTTGCGATACCGGGTGAACGCGTCCGACAGCCAGTACCTTCTCGGCCACTACCCCGAGGCGCTGCGCATCGCCGAACTCGGGATCGAGCGGGCTCGCGAACTCGGTGTCGAACGTAGTTCGGGCATCATCCTCAAGTCCAATGCGGTCGACCCCCTCATCGCCCTCGGCCACTGGGAACGTGCCGAAGCCTTTATCGACAGCGCGGTGCGCTTGCTGCCATCGCCGACGTTCAACGCCTACCTGAACCGTGCCCGCATGTTCCTGTACACCTGGCGTGGTGAAACGGATGTCGCGCTCCGGTTGTACCGCAGCGTTCGGTCGCGCGCGAGTGAACTCGGCCAGTCCGAGATGCAGGTCAGGCTCAGTATCCCCCGCGTTGCGGCCGAGCTGTTCCTTGCCCGCGATGAGCTTCCGGCAGCATGGGACGAAGTGTCCATTGTGTTCGAGAGAGACCATCGGGCTGTCGCCGGTTATGAACTGCCGTTGCTCGCCGTTGCCGCCCGCACCCTTGCGGCCTTGCGCGCGGTGGGCACACCACCGGCCCAGAGCAATGCCGAGGAACATCTGAGGGCGCTGGTCGAGCGTGTGAGCTGGTGGCCAACCGCCTCGCTGTGGTCGTCGCTGGTCGATGCGGAGCTGTCTGGCCCCAACGGCACCGGCAACGATCCTGAAGCGTGGCGCCGCGCGGCCGAGGTTGTTGCCTCAGACTCGGCGGCTCAGGCCCATCTTCCGCCGTACACGGCGGTTCGGTTAGGACAAGCGTTGATCGAGGCGGGCGAGGGGCAAGCCGGTGTGAACGCACTCAGGAACGCCACCGGGAGGGCCAACGAAATCGGTGCTGGCCTCGTGACGAGGATGGCGGAGGCCATCGCCGCTCGGGCGGGACTCTCGCTCGACGAGGGGCCAACCAGGCGGACGGCGGATGCCACCGAACTTACGGTCCGAGAACGTCAGGTTCTCGACCTCATCGGCCAGGGTATGACCAACCGGCAGATCGGTGAAGAGTTGTTCATCAGCGCGAAGACGGTCAGCGTTCACGTCTCGGCGATCCTCAGGAAGCTCGGCGCATCCAGCCGCACCGAAGCCGCCTACCTCGCGCGCCAAACTGCCTGAGCATCCTCGTCCGACCGGGGCTGACGGGGTCGACAAACTTTTTGTCGGAAGATAGTGGCGCTCGGCGAGAAGCAGAAGTTATGGTGACGTCATCCCATTCTGCAATCGATCCCACATCAGCGAGGTGGCTTCATGCCCTCTATTCTTCGTGTCGCCCTGCTCGGCGTATGGCACGTTCACGCCGTCGGGTATGCCCAGGAAATCCTGGACCGCGATGACACCACGTTGACCGCTGTCTGGGACCTGGATCTCGACCTGGCTCGCCGGGAACTCTCTTCGCTCGACCTGGCATCCGTCGAATTTCTCGACGATCTCGATGCGGTCCTCGCGCGGGATGACGTCGACGCGGTGATGGTGACGACCTCAACCGACCAGCACGTTCCGGTGATGCTCGCCGCTGCGCGCGCCGGCAAGCACATCTTCACCGAGAAGCTGCTTGCGCCAACGGTGGATGAGTGCGAACAGATCATTGCTGCGGCAGAGGCTCGGAGCGTGCGACTTCTCGTGTCGCTTCCGCGGCTCGTCGAACCGGCGATCCTTGCTGCGCGGTCGCTCGTCGCGGACGGCGCTCTCGGTGAGCTCACCTACGTTCGCTTCCGGATGGCCCACGATGGATGGCTCGCCGGCTGGTTGCCCGAACGGTTTGCCAGTCGCACCGAAGCGATCGGTGGAGCGATGACCGACCTCGGTTGCCACCCGGTGTACCTCGCACAGCTCTTCCTCGGTGAGTCGCCCCGAAGCGTCCACGCGAGCTACTCGAGTTTCACCGGTCGGGCTGTCGAAGACAACGCGGTGGTCACGCTCACCTACCCGAACGGCGCGATCGGCGTCTGTGAAGCCAGTTTCGTCACAACTCCAGGTGCCTCGACGCTCGAGATCCGCGGCACAGAGGGCAGCCTGCTCTCGGGTTTCGGGTCCAGTCGCCTGCGGGCAAAGGGCGAGCGGTTCGACACGGAGTCCTGGCAGGACGTCGACCTTCCTCGAGAAGGCGAGTCACCCCTCGAGCAGTGGATCGGCCACATCCACGACAACACCACAGCCGATGACAACCTGCGCCGGGCCGTTGAACTGACGCGCATCATCGTCGCCGCCAATGAATCAGCAGCGGCAGGCCGCGCTCTCGAATTCGCTGACACCACCCACCCGAGATAGAGGAAGCTCCTCATGCAGACACAACAATCCAAGGTCCCCGCCGTTCTCACGGCACCCGTTCGCATCGGCCTCATCGGTGCGGGAGGAATTGCCGGCGCGCACGTCGGCGGATACCGGCGCAATACCGACACCGTGAGGCTCTCGGCGGTCGCTGATCCGGTGGTGGAGAGTGCGCTCAAGCGGGCGGAGGGAACCGATGCCGCGATCTACACGGACTACCGCGAGATGCTGGCCAGAGCAGACATCGACGCCGTCGACATCTGTCTCCCCCACCACCTGCACCGGGACGCCATCGTCGCGGCAGCGCGTGCTGGCAAGCATGTGCTGTGCGAAAAACCGCTCTGCCTGACGGCAGAAGAGGCGGCAGACGTGGCAGCGGAGGTGGCGGCATCCGGAATCACCGTTATGTGCGCACACAACCAGCTCTTCCTTCCCGCCGTGGCCGCTGCCAAGGCTCTGCTCGACGACGGCGTGCTTGGGGAGATCTATGACGTGCGCACGACCGATTCCTTCTTCAGTGACTTCACGCCCGAAAGTATGGGCTGGCGGGCGAGCGCCAAGACGAGTGGCGGGGGCGAGCTCATCGACACCGGGTACCACCCGGCATACCTGCTGATTTACCTTGCTGGTGGAACGCCCGTGAAAGCGACAGCGATGCTCAGTACCCACCGCCTGGCCTTCATGGAGGGTGAGGACAGTGCACAGGTTCTGGTCCGGTTCGACAACGGCGTCGTCGGCAGTATCTCGACGAGCTGGGCGGCAGAACCAGCCGCAAACACCGAACGGTTCTCGGTGATCGGAGAACTTGGTTCGCTTCACAGTGACGGCACTCGCCTCAGTTACACCGTTCGCGGCGCCGAACCGGTCACTCTCGAGTTCGAGCCGGTGCACGAGTTCGCCGAGGAGATTGCGCATTTCGCGAACTGCCTTCTCACGGGCACGCGCCCGATCCATACCCACAAGGAAGGGATCGAGGTGCTTGGCATTATCCTCGCGGCGTATGAGTCCGCCCGCGAAGGAACCGTTGCACCGGTGATGAACCTCGCGGGGCTGACCGCGGGCAACGCCGACGCGTCTGCTGACAACCGCACGGTTGGAGTCGGTTAGTCGTTGCCCGACTCGGCCGGATCAGGCCGGGCGGAGCGCCGTCGTCGAACCGCGCGGGCGCAGTTGGGAGTCGAGAACCACCGTCTGAACCGGCGAGTCCGGCGACTCGATCCGGTCGAGGAGCAGGTCCATCGCGGTTGAACCGAGCGCGACGGCATCCTGCGCGACGGCGGTGATGCCTGGGCTGACCATGCTCATCCACTGGGCGTCGTCGAACGCGACAACGCTCAAGTCGTCGGGAATGCGCAGGCCGAGGTCCTGGGCCGCCCGCCATACTCCCTCGGCCAGCAGATTGTTCGCGGCGAACATCGCTGTGGGACGGTCGCGCCTCGCGAGGATGTGAATTGCCGCGGTGCGGGCTGCGTCTGCGTCCCATCCCGCGGTGATGACGAGGCCGGGTTCCACGGCGATTCCCGATTCCGTGAGGGATGCCTCGTAGCCGGCGAATCGCTCCCCTCCCGTTGTCCATGTGGTTTCGTCGATGAGGAGGGCGATTCGGCTGTGGCCGAGATCAATGAGGTGGTCGGTCATCCGCTTGGCGACGAGAGCGTTGTCGATGATGACGCCGTCACATTCGGCCGGTGCAAACTGGCGGTCAACCTCAACGACCGGGATGTCCTGTTTCAGGAGATAGGACGAGACGTCTGCCGACAGGGGCGTCACGATGACCCCGGCGACGCGGGTGGCAACGAACGCTTCAGCGGCGCGCAATTCTTCTTCAGCGAGCCCCTCGTCGTCAACGAGCATCATTGTGTAGCCCTGGCTCCTGGCCCGGCTCGCGATGCCGGCGGCGAGGTCGGCGTAGAACGAGTTGCGAAGGTCGGACACGAGCACGCCCACCGATTTGCTGACCTGCTTGCGCAGGCTCCGAGCCATCGCGTGTGGCACGTAGCCCAGCGTCTCAGCTGCGGCAAGAACCCGCGTGCGGACGGCCGCGGCGACGTATCCCTCACCGCTCAGTGCACGGGAGGTCGTCGACTGCGAGACTCCTGCAGCCGTTGCGACATCTTTGAGCGTCGCTCGTTTGCGCAGTTGCCGTGAAGTCTCTTCCGCAGCCATGGATCTCCTTCACAATGCAGCACCCGCGAGCGGGGTTATCGCCACTGGCGACTCCAGACTAGCGGGACCGACGACGCCCGGATGATAGCGCCCTCCGCCGATGTGCAAGAGTCTTGTGGACTTCTGTCCCACGCTTTATAGTCCCTCTTGTGGCAACGATGCCACAACTCAGTGATGAGTGGAAACCCTTCCGAGGAGATCGGCATGAACTGCAGCGACCGCAACGGGGACGGCTCCCGGGTTGAGGACCTGTTATGACCACGGGTGTCAGCGCGTCGGCGCAGCGGCCCCTGTCGAAACGCGAAAAGAAGAAGACGGCTTTCAAGGCGAAGTACAACCGCAGGGAGGCCATCGCCGGTTACCTGTTCATTGCTCCGTGGATTATCGGGTTTCTGGTCTTCACCCTCGGGGCGATGATCTACAGCCTGGGCATCTCGTTCAGCAACTACAACCTCGCGACGAACTCGGCAACGCCGGTTGGTTTCGCCAATTACGCAGGACTCTTCGAAGACCCCAAGGTCGGACTCGCGCTCGGCAATACGCTGGTCTACGCACTCATGGCTGTGCCGCTTGAGATTGCCTTCGCGCTCTTCCTGGCGATGCTCCTGGCTCGGATCGGCAAGGGTGCCGGGTTCTTCCGCACCGTCTACTACCTGCCGAAGATGACGCCGACCGTCGCCACGGCATCCGTCTTCCTTCTCCTTCTCAATGGCAATACCGGAGCGATCAACCAGTTTCTGTCGTTCTTCGGCATCGAGGGACCGCAGTGGCTCGTCGACCCGGCGTGGGTTAAAGCGTCGATCGTGCTGATGACGCTGTGGACGGTGAGCGGCACCATGGTGATCTTCCTTGCCGCGCTCAAGAACGTGCCTCGAGACCTCTACGAGGTGGCGTCGCTCGATGGGGCTGGACCGGTGCGGCAGTTCTTCACGATCACGGTGCCGATGATCTCGAGCGCGATCTTCTTCAACGTGATCGTGCTGACCATCGCAGCATTTCAGGTCTTCGACCAGGCGTACCTGCTGTTCTGGCGCGACCAGTCCAATGCCTCCCCGGAGTCATCGCTCTTCTACGCGGTGTACCTCTTCCAGCAGGCGTTCCGTCAGTTCAACTTCGGTTTCGCGGCGGCGATGGCATGGCTGCTCTTCATGATCATCATGCTCATCACGTTCATTCAGATGAAGTTCGGAAACCGGTTCGTGTACTACGAAGGAGATGACCGATGAGTGTCACCGAATCGTCACCTGAAGCCATCCGACTGCGTGGTCAGGTGATCGGCGAACAGACGGTCACCGGTCCGCCAGACAAACTGACCTCCGGCAAGGCGAGGAAGCCCGACCGCTGGTACAAGCCGAAGAGCGTGATCGGCAAGATCGTCCTGTGGGTTCTTCTCACCGCTTTCGCGCTTTTGTTCATGTCCCCATTCGTCTGGCTTCTGGCGGCGAGCCTCAAGCCGCGGGGACAGGTCTTCGACAACAAGCTGATCCCCGAAACGTTCGTCTGGGACAACTATGTCGAGGTCTGGGACCAGCTCCCCCTGCTCAGCTGGATGTTCAACAGTATTTCGATCGCCGTGCTCGCGGCCCTGGCCGTTGCGGTGGCAAGCTCCGTTGTCGCTTTTGGATTCGCGTACTTCAAGTTCCCAGGGCGCAACATACTGTTTGCCCTCGTGCTTGCCACGATGATGCTGCCGGGGGCAGTGACCATGATCCCGCAGTACCTCATCTGGAAGGAGCTCGGGCTGATCGGAACGGCGGTCCCACTGTGGGGAGCCAACCTCTTCGGGTCAGCGTTCTACATCTTCCTTCAACGACAGTTCTTCCTGGGCCTTCCTCGTGAGCTCTTTGAGGCCGCGCGGATTGATGGGTGCAGCTACTGGGGCCTGTTCCGAAGAATTGCCATGCCGCTCTCGATTCCGTCGTTCATCATCGTCTTCGTCTTCGAATTCCAGGCGAGCTGGAACAACCTTCAGGGCGCGTTGATCTACCTCAACGCGGGCACCGTTGAGGGGTTCACGGCGCCGCTGGGCATCGCGTACGCGATGACGAAGTACAGCCCGACGGCCGGCGGCCAGGGCGACTACCAATACGTCATGGTGGCCGCGCTGCTCATCACTTTGCCCATGCTGCTGATCTTCGCGTTCGGCCAGCGGTACTTCATCGAGGGTGTCGCCACCCAGGGCCGTAAGGGATAGCGTTCCCGGGCGCGCCGTTCGGGTTGTGCAACCACAGGGGTCTTGCGGATATCGATCCGCAAGGCCCCTTGTGATTTGAGCGATTACCCGCTGGCTAGCCCACCGACCGAATGTAGAAGCAGTCCGGAAAGCGCATCGCCGCGGCGCGCCAGCCGTCGCGCTCGGCAGGCAGAGGCCGGGCTGAAAATACCGAAACGCGTTTGACCTCCCAGTGCTGCCCGTCGCGCTCAACGGTGTGTTCACCGTGCCGGGCACTGACGAGTCGCCAGCCCTGCGATCCGGCTTCAGCGAGGTGGTTCAGCTCCTCAGCGCGCGTGACCGGGCCCACAATGCGCGTGCTGTCAGTGACGGACTCATCGGCGACGTAGTGCGGGTCGAAACGCTGTTGCACGGCCTGTCGGGAGATACCGAGGAGTTCGCCGATTTTCGCCCAACTCACCCCGGCGTCGTGAGCGGCGCGGACGGCTTGTCCCTGAAGGGCGGTCGAGACGCGCACCAGGTCCTGGAACGAGGTAACCGCGGCCAGCAGTTGGTTGGTGGTCGCGGTCTCATCGGATGTTGCGGACCCGCGCTGAGCCGCGAGCCGCGACAGTTCGACGGATAGTTGCGCGTCATGATCGTTCATCGCGGATCGTCACCCGGGCGCCAGGAGCCCGATCGCGACTCGACGGTGGGTCGCCGGTTGAGGCTCACGAGCCACACGATGCCAGCGATCACGAGCGCCCAACCCAGAACGCTGATCACGATTCCGGGGACCCCGAGCCCAATGAAGAGCCCAACCAGACCAAGTACCAGGCCGGTCAGGATTGCGGTGAAGAGCAGGAGGCGGGTTGCTCGTACTTTCGATGCGGTATTCATGGGGCAAGGCTAACTTGCCTCTGATGAAAGGGCAAGCCTAACTTGCCTAAGCGGGGATGCGTCGCCAGAGACATCGAGTCACCGCGAACACACGAAAGAGCGGGCAGCCCACGAAGGACTGCCCGCTCTGTCTATCGATCAGGATTACCCGTTGTTGCCTGCCTTGTCGTACGCACGCATTGCGGCCTCCTGGGCGTCGGCAAGTGCATCTTCCACTGACTTGTCGCCGAGCAGTGCTGAGGCGACGGCGTTCTTCAGCTCACTCTGGATCTCCTGCCCAGCGGGCGAAGCTCCGAACGACTCACCCTC
>JAZQRG010000454.1:0-2326 GCA_045629445.1 Mycetocola sp.
CCATCTCAGCCATGGCGTTGGGGAACATGCTCGGCGTTACGCCTCATTGGCAAAGGACCTCAACACTGCCGGATACACCGTTGTCGGGCACGACCAGCGCGGGCACGGGCAGACCGGCATTCACCACCTCGGGGTTGGCGAACTCGGCGAACGGTCAATCCGGG
Organism: Mycetocola sp.; assembly: GCA_045629445.1. Classification (GTDB taxonomy): domain Bacteria; phylum Actinomycetota; class Actinomycetes; order Actinomycetales; family Microbacteriaceae; genus Mycetocola_A. Next base: position 165 of record JAZQRG010000454.1, read on the forward strand.
CAGCGACCGATGCCGCCCAGTTCGTTGGCGAGAGAATTCGTGAGGAGAACCCGGGCCTGCCGCTCGTTCTGCTTGCGCACAGCTGGGGCTCGTTCATGGGTCAAAAGATCATCAGCCGCTCGAACATTTACGACGCCGTCGTTCTGTCGGGGTCGTCGCTCGCCATTCCTGGGCTGACCGCAACCCGAAACTTCAACCGCAGATGGAAGACAGCGACCGCCACAGGTATGGAGTGGCTCAGCCGTGACGAGGCTGTCTGGGCCGCGTTTGCCGCCGACGAGTTCAACTTCGACGTCGGCGCGAAGCCGGCGTGGACCGCGGTGCAGTCGCTCGTTTTGCTTGGACGCCCGCCGAAAACCATGCCCCGTGACATCCCGATGCTGATCCAGGGCGGATCGGATGACCCGCTCGGCGGAACGCGCGGGCTGACAATGCTGCGCAACGCCTATTCGAAGCGAACGAAGCTCAGCGATGTCACGCTCAAGATCTATCCGGGCGCCCGGCACGAGATCTATAACGAGACCAATCGTGACGAGGTCATTGCCGACCTGGTCGACTGGCTCGACAGGCACACGACGCGCTGAGCACCTCGGGCGGCGGTGTCATGGTGACTGGTCACGATTCGCTGCTGATCGAGCCGATGAGCAACAGAATGTGGCAACTCAGGGCTGGTCCGGTGCCGGAATGACGAAACGTGGCACCTCAGCGGCTCAGTACCGGTGCGCCGCGGCACTCGCTGGAACGTTGAAGGCGTAGAGCCGCGCTGTGCCGGCCGTGTAGTCGAGTGTCGTCACCGCGCCGTTCTGAACGACAGGCATGAGCTCGCGGTAGCGGTTCGGGTCGATCCCCATCAGCGAGCACAGGGTCAGCCGGAGCGCGGTGCCGTGGCAGCTGACGAGAACGCGGCCGCTCGGGAACGCGGCCTCGATCCGGTCGAAGGCACGCAGATATCGCGTAATTCCGTTAAGGCCTTGCTCGCCGCCGGGCAAAATCGCTTCAGCCGGTTTCGCCACAAAAGCGTCAACCTCGGCGGCGTATGTCGGGCGCAACTCGTCGAGAGTGCGGCCCTCCCCGACTCCAAATCCGACCTCCATGAGATCGGGGTCCGTCTCGACGATCTCTCCGGTCGCTCGAGCGCTCGGCTCCACGGTGAGGATGGCGCGACTCAGCGGCGACGAATAGATGGCATCAAGCCGGGCATGCTTCGCCCACTCGGCGAGCGTCTCAGCCTCGCGGTATCCGTTCTCGTTGAGTTGAACATCGGCGGTACCGGCGTATCGGTGGTCAGCGTGCCACACCGTCTCGCCATGACGGGCCAAAAACAGAGTAGTCATAGCCCCATTGTCGTCCACCATCCGCGATCGGTCTCCCCTCTTGCGGTTGCCTGCCACGGCTAGGCTGGAGATATGCATGGTGAGTACAAAGTTCCGGGCGGAAAGCTCGTCGTTGTCGACCTCGATGTCGACGACGGGCGGATCGCGAACTTCCGTCTCGCCGGCGACTTTTTCCTCGAGCCCGACAGCGCCCTCGAAGACATCGACCGTGCCGTCAACGGACTTCCGGTCGAAACGGATGCCACTGCGCTGGCATCCGCAATCCGCCGGGGTCTGCCGGAGGGAGCGACTCTTCTCGGTTTCAGCCCGGAAGCTGTCGCGACAGCGATCCGCCGGTCCTTGTCTGGAGCCGCTGACTGGCGTGACTTCTCCTGGGAACTGATCCACGCGAAGTCCGTCTCGCCGCGCATGCACCTCGCGCTGGACGAGGTCCTCACCGCTGAGGTCGGCGCCGGCCGTCGCGGTCCGACGCTGCGCATCTGGGAGTGGGACGACAACGCCGTCGTGCTCGGCAGCTTCCAGTCCGTCAAGAACGAGGTCGACCTCGACCAGGCGAAGGCGAACGGGTTCGACGTTGTGCGTCGGGTATCCGGCGGAGGGGCGATGCTCATGGGCAGCGGCCAGATCATCACATACTCGCTCTACGTTCCCGCCGAACTCGTCAAGGGCATGACCTTCGCCGACAGCTATGCCTACCTCGACGACTGGGTACTGACCGCGCTCCGCTCGCTCGGCATCGAGGCGAGCTACCAGCCGCTTAACGACATCACGAGCCCGAGCGGCAAAATCGGCGGGGCCGCTCAGAAACGACTTGGCAACGGGGCCGTT
>JAZQRG010000455.1:0-12980 GCA_045629445.1 Mycetocola sp.
CGGTCGGAAGCGTCGCTCGTCGCAAACGGCTTCAGCTCATCCCAGACCGGAAGCCACTTCTCCTGGATCGCGGCAAAGTCGTATCTGTGGCTGGCCTGATTCAGTTCGTCGTGTGACACGTGGCTCTCATTCATAGCGGGAATTGACCGTTCCTCGAGCGGGGCGGGCTCACTCACGGTCCAGCCAACTAGCCTACTTCCTGTTGGCTGACCCCGAGCGCATCCAGGAGAGCGGATGCCTTCAGTCGGGTCTCATCGATCTCCTCGGCAACGTCGGAGAGTGCGGTGATCCCTCCCCCAGTCCCGATGCTCGCACCGTGGTCATCGACAACGATGCTGCGGATCACCATCGCGAGGTCGACAGCCCCGTCGGCGCCGAGATACCCGAACGCACCCGAGTACACGCCCCGTGGGCCGCCCTCAAGTTCGTGGAGCAGCGTCATTGCCGAGAGTTTCGGCGCCCCGGTCATCGACCCGGCCGGAAAGGCAGACGCAACAGCGTCGACGCCCGTCACTCCTGGGGCCAGACGGGCGGTCACCGTACTCACCAGCTGGTGCACCTGGGCGTAGCTCTCCACAGTGAGCAGGTCGGTCACCCTCACGCTGCCGAGCAGAGCGACCCTGCCGAGATCGTTGCGCATGAGGTCGACGATCATCAGGTTCTCGGCGCGTTCCTTGACGCTCGCCGACAGGTCCTGCCGCTGTGCGGCATCCGCCCGCTGGTCGATCCCCCGAGGACGCGTTCCCTTGATCGGGCGGGTGGTGACCGTGCCATCCGGGGTGATTCGGAGGAACTGCTCGGGCGACGAGCTCAACAGCGAGACGCCCGCGATCCGCACCAGCCCGCCGTGGTGGCTGGGGCTCGCGCGGCGAAGCCGGCGGTAGACCTCGGCGTCGTCGAAATGGCCATCGACGAGAACCTCATTGGTGAGACACAGCAGGTAGGCGTCACCGGCGTGGATGTGTTCCTTCGCGCGGGCGATCAGCGCACCGTATGTCTCCCAATCATGGCGCCAGCGGGCGACGGTGGGTTCCGGCTCCGTCACCGGTCGGTGAGCCACGATCCCGAGATCGTCCAGCCAGGAGAAGTCAGGATCGTCGCCGGTGACGACCGCGGTAACGGTGTGGTTCGCGTGGTCGAACACGAGCATCCGGGCCGGGCGAAGGAACGCGGCATCCGGATACCGCGACGGATGCCACGGGGCACCGATGCGTTCCCCGCCGGCCTCGTAGCCGAACCAGCCCACCCAGCCGGGTGCGAACTCACCGGTCGCCGGCGCTGCAGATTCTTCCGACGCATCGACGGCCAGCGAGTCGGCGAGAGCCTCAAAAATGGAGCCGGGCGTTGTGGCGGATTGAAGCGACTGCGGCGGTGTCGACGCAGGACTGGCACGGGTCACGGTGGCGCTCTGAACCGACGCGGTGAGAGTCTCGATGCCATCGCCCTGATAGCTGTATCCGGTGGAGGCGTCGACGCCGCTGTCGAGCCAGAACGCGTGCTCGGATGCCGAGAAGAGAGCCAGGAACGCCGCCTCAGGATCGACCCACGCACTCAGCACACGCGTCCTCGTTGCGGTTTTCACAGCTCCTACCCTAGGTCGCTGCGAACACTGACCGTGCCGGACGTGTCACGGGGCTCCTCGGGACCATGGCAGCGCATCGACGTACACTCTCGACCATGAGCTTTCGAACCACGGCCACCGATGTCGGCATGCGAGCAATGAATGCCATCCACCGCGCCATACTCACGGTATCCGGCGGGCGAGTGGGCTGGCAGATCGGGCCGATGGAGGTCGTCGAACTGCACACGGTTGGCCGGTCGACGGGTCGCACACGGTCAACCCTCCTGACGGCGCCGGTGTCCGATTCGAAGCGACTGGTCCTGGTCGCATCCAAGGGCGGGAGCGATTCCCACCCGCAGTGGTACCTGAACCTTCACGCGCATCCCGACGCTGAGGTGACGGTCTCCGGCCGCAGGGAAAAGGTGCACACTCGCACCGCCTCCGCCGCGGAGAGGGCCGAGCAGTGGCCTCGAATCGTCGACGCGTATCCCGGCTATGCCCGCTACCAGAGCAAGACAACGCGGGAGATCCCGGTCGTCATCTGCGAGCGACACCGCGACGGGGACCTCAGCGAGACGTGATGCGTCGAATCAGGGCGGACGCTGTAGCCAGGGTGTTCTCGGCCGACTCCCCCGCCGGAGACACGAAGAGTTTCTGGAGCGTGTAGCGGAGCACCGTGAATGCGAGCGCGACGACCATCTCCGCTTCGTCATCGAGGTCGTCGCCAACACGACCCTCAGCGGCGAATCGTGCCCTGACGACGTCGACGAGCTCGTTCTCCTGGGCGACCATCCACTCCATCTGCCTCCCGAGCAGCTCAGGGGTCTTCGAGATCACGAGGAATCTCGATCGGAGGAACGCGGAGTCCACGGTTTCGTCCATGACGGCGGATGCCATGATCCTCACGAGATCATGGACGATGTCCTGGCCGCGCTCGGTGACGAACCGGTGCACATCGAGGTCGTCCATCGATGGTGGCTGGCCGAGGATCACGCCCTCTTTCGACCCGAAATAGTTGAAGAAGGTGCGCTGGGAGATGTCACTTGCGGCGCAAATCATCTCCACGGTGACGTTCTCATAACCGCGCTCGAGCGCAAGCTCGACCGCCGCGTGCTCAATTACGGATCGGGTCTTGGCACGTTTGCGCGCGCGCAACCCGGTGGTCACGGCAAGGTCGTCAGTCATGGTCAGTCATTTCTACAGCAGCGGGAGCCAGATGGCGACGCGAAGGGCGGTTCAGGCCGCGGTGTTGCCAGGGGTGAGCACCCCGGCCTCGATCCGGTACCGCCGGTCGACGAGTTCCGCGGGCATGTCGGCGTGCGAGATCAGGATGATCGTCCGTTCATCGCCCTGGCCGGCACGAAGCAGGTCCCGAAGCAGGGACTCGGCGAGGTCGGCCTCGACATTTGCGGTCGGCTCGTCGAAGACGATCACCGGGAAGTCCCGGAGCAATGCCCGAGCGAGCGCGATCCGCTGGGCCTGTCCACCGGAGACAAGCGCTCCGCGCTCACCGACGCGTGCGTCGAGGCCGCCACGGGCAGCCGCCCACTCCCCGAGCCCGACGCGGCCGAGGACATCGAGCAACTCGTCATCCGTTGCCGTGTCGCGGGCGAACAACAGGTTCTGCCTGATGCTCTCGTCGAAGAGGTATGGGACCTGTTCACACAGGCCGACGACGCTCCGCACGCTCTCGAATCGGAGGTCGCGGACATCCTGGCCCGCGATCAGATATCTGCCGTCGTAGTCGAGGAACCGCACAAGGACGTGAGCGAGCGTTGTCTTTCCCGACCCGCTCGGTCCTTCGATGAGCACCCGTTCGCCACGTGCGATGGTCAGTGAGTCCACGGTCAGTGCCGGTGTCACTGCGCCGGGCCACCGTGCGGATACGCCGGACAGACTGATGACCGGAGCGGCCGGATCGAGCTCAGGACTGGCCGTGCCGGCGTCCGTCGGCAATTCCTTCGGCACGTCGACCGGCGCTATGCGTGCGATGCGTTCCGCGCTCGCACGCACCTGTCGCCAGGCGCTCGCGGCGAGGGGCACACTCGCGACGATCTCGAAGACCGCGAGCGGAACGAGAACGATGACCGCGAGGCCTGGGCCGCTGAGGGTTCCGCTCCCGTCCGTCGAGAGAGCAGGAATCCCGGCGATCAACGACCAGGCAACAGCGAGACCGGCGAACAGTGACAGGGCCGCGGCAGCAACCCCGGCGCCAATGGAACGTGCCGTCAGTGCCCGCGTGAGCGCGGCATCCGCTGCTTCTACCGAACGTCGCCCCTCACGCTCAGCGCCATACGCGATCAGAACATCGAGGCTGCCGAGGTAGTCGAGGATCGCATCGACGAGTGCGGCTCGCCGCGGTGCGAGCGAGCGTTCAGCGGATGCCGCGACACGGCCGGCGACGATGGTTCCGACGACAAACGCGAGGGCAAGGGCAAGAGCGAGCCCGGTCGCAGCGGCCGGTGACAGCAGCGCGACCACCCACACGGCAATCGCCGCGATACCGAGCGACGTCACGAGCGGCTGTAACACGCGGAGTGGGAGGTTCTGGAGCTCGTCAACGTCGGAGACGAGCGAAGACAGCAGTGATCCCCTGCGGGTGCGACCAAGGCCATCCGGCGCGAGCGGGATCAGGCGACGCAGCAGATCCACGCGCACGGTCTCCAGCTGGCGGAAGGCCGCGTCGTGGCTCGCGAGCCGTTCGAGATAACGGAAGAAGGCCCGCCCAAGCGCGAACGCACGCACCCCGACAACCGCCATCGACAGGTACAGGATCGGCGGCTGCTCGGCGGCGCGGGTGATCAGGTATGCACTCGTAGCGAGCAGGGCGACGGTGCTCCCGGCAGCAAGGATGCCGAAGAGCACCCCGAACACCGCGCCCTTTGTGCGCGGAAGCGCTGTCGTGAGAACGGCGCGGATATCGCTCGCGCGGACCCCAGCTGCCCTGGTCGACGCGGTCATGACGATGCTCCAACGAGTGCGTGAAGTTTAAGGACGGCGTCGGCACCCTCGATCAGCGCCTCACGGTGGCTGACAACCACAACAGCCGTTCCCGAACGGGCGATCGTGACGAGTCCATCGACGAGCCTCGACTCGGTCTCGTGGTCGAGAGCCGAACTCGGTTCATCCAGCAGAAGTACCGAGCAGTTGTTCTCAAGAGTGCGGTAGATGGCGCGGGCGACGCCAACTCGCTGGGCCTGACCACCCGACAGCCCGGCACCGGCAACACCGACGGCGAGGTCCGGCGAGAGTTCGGGCGCCGCAGCGAGTTCGAGCGCGGCGCGGACTCGGTCGAGGTCAACACGTGCCGAGCCGAGTGCAACGTTCTCGGCAACGGTTCCGAGGGTGAGTGACGGACGCTGTCCGGTCCAGGCGAGCCAGGACCGCTCGCTCGCGGACGAGGCCACGGGCACGCTTCCCAGCGAAATATCGCCGGTGTATCGCGCAAACCCAAGGATCGCGGCGAGCAGGCTCGACTTGCCCGACCCGCTCGGGCCGGTGATCACTGTGATGCTGCCCGGCATGAATTCAGCGGAGACCGGAGCGCACACAGCACCTGACCCGTGGTCGACGGTGACACCGCGCAGCGTGAGGACTCCGCCGGACTCTCGACCGGCCGCCGGTTCTTGCCCGGCCCGCTGCTTCCCGGCCTCATCGAGGACGGCGAACGCGTCATCGGCCGCGGCGACTCCTTCAGCCGCGGCGTGGAAGTTCGCTCCAACCTGTCGAAGGGGAAGGAAGGCCTCAGGGGCGAGCAGCAGCACGAAGAGTCCGACCGACAAAACGAGCGAACCGTCTACGAGGCGCAGCCCGATCGACACGGCAACGAGAGCGACCGAGAGACTCGCGGCGAGTTCGAGCGCGAAGCTCGAGAGGAACGAGACCCGCAACACTTTCATCGTCTGGATGCGGTATGCGGTCGTGATCGATCGCATCCGTGTCACCTGACGACGCTCACGACCGAAGATCTTGAGCGTCGCGAGGCCCCCGAGCGTGTCGACGAAGCCGGTGGACAGGTCGCCGAGGACGGTCCACTGCTTGCGCTGAACGGCCTGGGTAGCCCAGCCGATGAGGACCATGAACAGCGGGATGAGCGGAAGCGTCACGACAATGAACAGGGCGGATGCCGGGTCCTGAAGAAAGATGACCAGAACGATCACCGGCGTGACGATGACCGTGAGGATCAACTGGGGCAGATACTTCGAGAAGTAGTCGTCGAGTGCATCCATTCCCCTGCCAAGCAGGGTCGCAACCCGAGCACTGCTGTGCGCAGCGAGCCAGGACGGTCCGAGAACTCGTACGGCGTCGAGCACGCCAAGGCGAAGCTCGCTCTTCACCTTCGCGGCTCCTCGGGCAGCGATCAGGTCCTGCGCGTAAACCACAAGCGCACGTACAAGGGCGACCACGGCGAGCAGCCCGATTGACGGGAGCAGTTCACTGAGAGAACGCCCGTCGATCGCACCGGTGACGCACTCGGTGATGAGCCATGCGAAAGCGATGATGCACGCTGTCTGGGCTACACCGAGAACCGCTCCGCCGGCCAGAAACCACCGGGCACTGACCGCATAACGAAGGAGCCGGGGATCGAGGGGACGCACGTTCACAGGTTAGTCCGCTGCGGGGACGTGCGAATCCGTGACCGCTTCGATGTGCCCACGCGTGACGCGCTTGCGGAACACCCAGTAGGTCCAGCCCTGGTAGGCGAGGATCAGCGGAAGCGCAACGAGCGCCGTCCAGCTCATCACCTGGAGGGTGTACGGGCTCGATGAGGCGTTCTCGATGGTGAGGCTGTTCGCGGGGTTATTGCTCGCTGGCATGACGTCCGGGAACAGCGACGCGAAGAGTGTGAGCACCGCGAACGCGATCGTGAGCGCCATCAGGCCGAAGGCGAAGCCTTCCCTGCCGCGGACATTCATGAGAACCGCCCCGATGAGTGTGACAGCGGCCGCAGCGGCGAGCACGAAGGAGGCAAGCGTTCCGTATGCCAGAACCGTCCAGACCAGGAATGACGCCGCAATCACGATGGTGACGACGCCCGCTTTCGTCGCGAGACTTCGCGACCGGGCATGGAGGTCGCCCTCGGTCTTCAGCGTAAGGAACAGTGCACCGTGCGTGAAGAACAACGCGAGCGTCGTCAGCCCGCCGAGGAGGCCGTATGGGTTGAGCAGGTCGAACATCGTGCCCGTGTAGTTGTGGCCGGAGTCGAGCGCAACACCTTGGACGATGTTGGCGAAAGCGACACCCCACAGGAATGCGGGGACGGCGCTGCCGATGATGATCATGTTGTCGAAACGCCGTTTCCACGACAGTTCCGGCCGCTGGTGGCGGTACTCGAACGAGACACCCCTGATGATGAGGGCGACGAGGATGAGCAGCAGCGGCAGGTAGAAGCCGCTGAACAGAGTCGCGTACCACTCGGGGAATGCAGCGAAGAGCGACGCCCCGGCGACGATGAGCCACGTTTCGTTGAGATCCCAGACCGGGCCGATCGTGTTGATGACGACGCGACGGTCGGTGTCGTCCCTGGAGACGAACGGGAGGTTCATCCCGACACCGAAGTCGAAGCCGTCGAGGACGAAATAGCCGATGAACAGGAAGGCGATGATGCCGAACCAGAGAACTGTCAGATCCATGTCGCTCTCCTAGTAGACCGTGGTGTGGACGAGGGGTTTTCCTGGTTCCTCGTCGGACTCTGTGATGGCAGCCGGGCCGGCCTGCGCTGTCTTCTTGATCAGCCGGAATTCGACGACAGCGAGCGAGCCGTAGACGAGGGTGAAGACGACGAGCGAGATGAGCACTTCGATGCCCGTCACGCCCGGTGACACACCGTCGGCGGTCTCGAGCAGACCGAATACGAGCCATGGTTGTCGGCCCATCTCGGTGAACACCCAGCCGACGATCATCGCTCCGAGCGACAGGGGGAACGACCAGACGGCGGCCTTCCACACCCACTTGTTCGTTGGCATCTGTCCCTTACGGGTGAGCCACAGGCCAACGACCGCGACGATGACGTGCAGGATGCCCATGCCGATCATCCAGCGGAACGACCAGTACGTGACCCAGATGATCGGTGCGTAGTCGCCCGGGCCGTAGAGGGTCTGGTACTGCTCCTGGAGGTTGTTGATGCCCTCGACCGTTCCGTCGAAGGTGTGGGTCGACAGGAAGGACAGCAAGTACGGAATCCGGATGGAGAACAGTTCGTGAACGCCGTCGGGCGTCCCGAGGGTGAAGATTGAGAAGGATGCCGCCGCGCCGGTTGAGGTCTCGTACATCGCTTCGGCGGCCGCCATCTTCATGGGCTGCGTGGCCACCATGGCGAGGCTGAGCTGGTCGCCAGCGAGCGTGGTGAGCGCGCCGGAGATGACCATCGCCCAGAGCCCGAACTTAAGCGCCGGCCGCATTGTCTCGAGGTGCTGGTTCTTCGACAGGTGCCAGGCCGCGACGGTGATGATGAGGCCGGCTGACACCATGAAGCACGCGAAGATCGTGTGCGGGAACGCCGCGAGGGCAACCGGGTTGGTGAGCAGCTCCCAGATGCTGGTCAGCTCCGCCCTCCCCTTCTCCTCGTTGATCGTGAAGGCAACGGGGTTCTGCATGAACGCGTTGGCAGCGATGATGAAGTATGCCGAGAGGATGCTGGCGATCGAGACAAGCCAGATCGTTGCGAGGTGCAGCTTCGCCGGCAGTTTGTCCCAGCCGAAGATCCACAGGCCGATGTAGATCTCTTCGAGGAAGAACGCGAGGAGTCCTTCGAATGCGAGTGGGGCGCCAAAGACGTCGCCGACGAACCGGGAGTAGTCGGACCAGTTCATGCCGAACTGGAACTCCTGCACGATTCCGGTGACGACGCCCATCGCGAAGTTGATGAGGAAGATCTTCCCGAAGAACTGGGTGATCTGGAGGTAGTGGACCTTGCCGGTGCGCACCCACGCCGTTTGGAAGATCGCAACGGTGAGCGCCATGCCGATCGTGAGGGGCACAAAAAGGAAGTGGTAGATCGTTGTGAGTCCGAACTGCCATCGCGACAGTAGCAGCGGATCGAGTAGTTCGTTCACGTCACCTCCACAGGGTTTTCTACACTGCGTAGAAAAGCTTTCGGTCCGAGCATAGACCAACTTCTACGTGACGTAGAACAAATTTCTACAAAATGTAGAAGAACTTGCAGATAAACCGTACGCTTGGTTTATGGCAACTTTGGGTGAACTTGAAAGATCAGTGATGGACGTGCTCTGGGCGTCCGAAAGTCCACTGACCGCCAACGAACTTCGCGACCGCCTGGATGGAAACAAAGAGGTTGCGGTGACCACTGTGTTGACCGTCCTTTCCAGGCTCGAAACCAAGGGTTTCGTCGACAGGGACCGGTCCGAGCGGCCCCATCTGTACCGCTCCGTCACCACCAGGGCGGAGCACACCGCTGACCTGATGCACGAGGTCCTCGGTGCCGCGCCTGATCGTGAAGCGGCACTCGCTCGCTTCGTCGGGCAAGTGACCCCCGAAGAGGCTGAGACCCTGCGGGCACTTCTGGGCGGAGTCTCAACGCGCTGACAGTAAGCTCGTTCGACGTGATGCTTACTGCCTCGGTCATCCTTGCCATTCTGGCGATCACTCTGGCATGGCCGGTTCCGCTCGTGCTCGCGCGAGCGGCGTGGCCGTCACGGGCCCCGGGAACGGCGCTCGTTCTGTGGCAGTCCATCGCACTCGCCGGTGGACTTTCCATGATTGGCTCGCTGGTAACGTTCGGTCTCATTCCGTTCGGCAGCAACCTCATCGACGGGACGCTCAACCTCCTCAAACACCTCGCCGCAGGGACGCTGCCGCCAGACGCGAACCTCCCCCAGATGTTCACTCTCTGCCTGGCCGTACTCCTCACCGGCCATCTGTTGCTCAACCTCGTGCTCACGATGGTTCGGAGTGAACGCCAGCGGAAACGCCATCTCTCCCTCGTCAACCTGTTGAGTGCTCCATTCGAGGGCAGTCCCGGCACGCGAATTCTCGATCACCCCTCCCCCGTTGCCTACTGCCTCGCGGGAACGAGCAGCTCGGTCACCGTCCTCTCCGAGGGCCTCCTCTCCCTCCTCGACGAAAACCAGCTGCGCGCCGTCATCGCCCACGAGAATGCCCACCTCGCGCAACAACACCATCTGGTACTCATCGCCTTCAAGTCCTGGCACAGCGCACTGCCCTGGTTCCCCATCGCCAACCGCGCCGAAAACGCCGTCGCCCTGCTCGTCGAAATGCTGGCTGACGATCAGGCGCGCAAGGTGACGGACGATCACACGCTCGCCACGGCGATCGCCCTTGTGGGTTCCGGCGCGGCAGCGGAGCCGGCGGCGCCGGAACTCGCCTGGACTAACCGAGGTGAATTCGAGCCCGGCGTGATCGGGCCACGAGTCGCCCGCCTGGTCAACCCCAAGCCTCCGCTGTCAGCCGAAGCACGAGCGATCGTTGTTGGCCTCGCACTCGCTCTGCTGATAATTCCAACCGTCCTGCTCGCGCTCATCTAGTTCCCCTAGGCTCGGCACCGTGAATGAGATTCTCACCTGGCTGCTCGACCTCGTGCAGAGCGTCGATCCGATTCTCCGCACGCTCATTGCCGGTCTGGCGATGCTGCTTGAGACGAGCGTCCTGGTCGGTCTCGTCGTGCCAGGAGACACGGTCGTCATCGTCTCAAGCACCGCGGTGGACGGGCCAGCCCAGTTCGTCGGTCTCATCGCCGCCGTTCTGATCGGGTCACTCAGTGGCGAAACGATCGGCTTCGCTCTCGGCCGCTATTTCGGCCCGCGTATCCGGGCCAGTCGGGTCGGCCGGAAGATCGGAGATCGCCAGTGGGTTCGGGCCGAGAATTACCTCGACAGGCGCGGCGGTATCGCGGTGTTCATTTCACGCTTTCTCCCTGTGCTCCACTCACTCATTCCCCTCACCGTCGGCATGAGCAGCATGACGTACCGACGCTTCATCAGCTGGACGATCCCCGCATGCCTGATCTGGTCTGTGGCGTATGTCTCCATCGGATCGGCCGCCGCGGGAACCTATCGCCAGCTTGCCGATCAGCTGCATTGGGCTGGCTACGTCTTCGTTGCCATCATCGCCGGGTTCCTGATCATCGCCTATATCGTCAAACGGCTGCTCAAGCGAGCCGAAGAGCGCCACATGAAGCAACCGGACGAGAGCGATGCAACCTCGCTCGACGGCCATTGACCCGGCGAGTGCGACGACGCAGCGCGCCGGACATGCCAGACTAATCGGGTGCACTCACGCGATCAGAGAGACCGGGCCGCCCCCATGGCAGCGTTGAGGCTGCATCGGGCAGCACGGATCGACGACGCCTTCCTCGACTGGAGAGCGCGCCGCGGTCGCCGTAAGGGACTACAGGCAACCGTCATTCCATACACCGGATATGGATCGACCACCTGGATCCGCGTTTTGGCGCGGGTGCTCCTGACCAAGCCTGAACTCGCACAGGCAACAACTCCGGCGCAGCGAGTCCGTGGCTGGCGGAGCTTCACGAGCATTCCCGTTGTTGCCGCCGAGGTCACGATCACCGTTGGTGACGAGACGCACGTCGTGCAGGCCGATCGCGGTGGCGTCATCGACGCAAGAATCCCGGTCGAGCTGCAACCGGGGTGGCAACAGATCACGCTTCACGCGGAGAATTCCCGCCCTGTCGTCGAGAACGTCTTCATCGTGTCGCCGGACGTCCGGTTCGGCGTCATCTCCGACATCGATGACACGGTCATGGTGACCGCGCTTCCCCGGCCATTCGTCGCGGCCTGGAACACCTTCGTCCTCGACGAGCATGCCCGCACGCCTGTTCCCGGTATGGCCGTGTTCCTCGAACGACTGATTCGCGATCACGGCGGGTCCCCGGTGATCTACCTGTCAACCGGCGCCTGGAACGTCGCGCCGACAATCTCCCGCTTCCTCACCCGGCACCTGTATCCGTCCGGCGCGCTGCTGCTGACGGACTGGGGTCCGACGCACGACAGGTTCTTCAGGAGCGGACGCGCCCATAAAGCAGACAACCTGCGCCGCCTGGCCGAAGAATTCCCCGACATCCAGTGGCTCCTGGTCGGCGATGACGGACAGCACGATGAGACCCTCTACGGCGATTTCTCCGCCGAGCATCCGGGCAGCGTTGCTGCCGTAGCGATCCGGCAGCTGTCACCGAGCCAGGCTGTCCTGGCCGGTGGGCGCTCGAAGCCCGAAGAGCACGAGACGCGAATCCCCTGGGTCTACGCGCCCGATGGCGCGGGCCTCCTCGAGCAACTCGAATCCCGGGGACTCGCCTGATCCGCTAGAGCTCGATCGGCTCAACCAGCTCGGGCCCGTTGTTCTTCACGCTGTTGACGGCTTTCGACACCGGGTGGTAGCCGAGATCGTGGGCGACCCGAAATGACGTCTCATCGAGCATGTCGAGGAGTTCCGGCGGTGCGAGCTCGGTGCCGAGCCACGCGTCGAAGCGGTCTTGAGTGAGGCAGGCAGGCATCCGGTCGTGGACCTCGCCCGGAGCAACATGTGCGTCGCGGGTGATGATGGCCATCGACAACCGCCAGTAGTCGGGATCACTCGTGTCTTTCGCGCGGTCGGGCCAGGCCCGGATGATGCCGGCCATCGCGAGGTCTGAGGTCTCCTGTGAGATGAAGTAGGGCTGCTTGCCGCCGTTCTGGAGCTGCCATTCGTAGTATCCGGATGCTGGCACAATGCAGCGGTGCGCTGTGAACGCGCCCTTGAAAAGACCGTTGGTCGCGACGGTCTCGATTCGCGCGTTGATGACCGGCTTTCCGCCTCCAAACGTCGGGGACGACGGCGAGACGATTCCCCACCGAACGAGGTCAAGTTCACGTTCGCCGTGCCGTTGCCGGATGACGGGGACGGAATCCGTCGGCGCGACGTTCCATGATGGCGTCCACTCTGGTGCCGGTCGCCCCGTCGTCGTCATGAACTCACGAATGAGGTCGTCGGTGTCTTTGTTCATCGCAAATCGTCCGCACATGCATCCATCTTCGCGCAGGCGACCGACATCGTGTGAGGTCCCCCGGCAACTCTCCGCGCTCATTACGGTGCGGCCAGGAGTGGGCCAGAATCAAGGTATGGCACGAACCCTGAAGTCGATCGACGTCGCCCGGCTCCGCCTCGGCGCCCAGAGCATTACGGCCACCGCCCAGCTCGAACCCGTGCGGGCCGTCGCATCGATGACCGCGCTGCAGGGCCAGGATCTTCCCGGAACGCTGTGGGCCATCGGGTTGCGTTCCGGCGCCACCGAGACGCAGGTCCGGAACGCGTTCGACCGGGGTCAGATTGTCCGGAGCTGGCCGATGCGGGGAACGCTTCACGCACTCACGCCCGACGACCTGCGGTTGATTCTCCCGCTCACCCGGGACCGCGTAATCGGATCTCTGGGCGCGCGGCACCGCGACCT
>JAZQRG010000456.1:0-5155 GCA_045629445.1 Mycetocola sp.
TCGCGGGCCAGATCGTGATCACCGTCGTGCTGTTTGCCGCACTGAGGGCAGGTAACACTGCACCGGAACTGTTAGCCGAGGCAACCGATGAAATCGACGGCGCCAGCGCTGTTCAGGCCCAGCCTCGCGTCGAAGAATCGCGTGTCGGGTCCACAGCTGTCGCCAGCGAAAACTGACCCGGTCAGTCGTGCGGCTGATCACGCGTCCAGATGGTCAGGACGGGTACGGGTCGGCCGCACCCGCCTGACCGGGTATGTATGCGGCCGTGTGATCGACCCGTTCCTCCGGTGAGCGTTGGGAGTGTTGTCCGATGTCATGCGGTTCCGACGGGGCGAGCGTTATTTCAGCCGGGCAAGCTCCTGAGGGCACTGGACCACGGGCGGTCCGAACGATAGAGAGCTATCGCGTTTCGGTGAACCGCCGGTAGCTCGGCGTGGCGGGGCTCGCCTGGATGTCAAGTTGAAGCGCGCTGATCAACATTTGCGCCCCGATCATCAAGGGCAGTGCCGCGAGCATGACCGTCGCCGCTGTGGCGACGACAGAGCTTGCGACCTGGAAGCACACCCAGATTGCAACTGCAAGTCCGAAACCGAAAAGCAGGAGTCCCATGAACAGCAGGAGAGCGATCGGCGAGAAGGACCAGAGAACGTAGCGGTACCAGATACGTCGCCAGAATCCCTTTAGCAACATGTTCATCAGTTCTGGCACAACGGTGCGAAGTTTGATGCTCGAGACCTCGTCGCCGTACACCGCCGGGATGGGAACGTCAACCGCAGGAACCTGAAGGATGTTCAGGTGGATCAGAAGATCATTCTCGAAACTGTAACGTCGGGCCACGTGATCGAGCGGGATGCGCTCAAGAACCTCGGTCCGCACCGCCGTGTAGCCGTTCTGAGGATCGAAGAGATGCCAGTAGCCCGAAGCGAGCTTCGTCATGAACGACAGAACGATATTTCCGAATACTCGGTATTTCGGCATCCCCTCGAATGACTCCGGCGCGAAGAAACGATTGGCTTTCGCGAAACCGAAACCTTCGTCGGTGACCTGGTCGAGCAGGGCAGGCAGATACTGAGGATCCATCTGAGCGTCACCGGCCATGATCACGTTCACGTCGGACCCGAGCGACATCGCCATTTTGTGGCCTGTGATGATGGCTCCACCGACGCCCTGATTCACCTCATGCCTGATCAGGTGGACGCGAGGGTCCTGACTTGCCCTGACGACGTCGCTCGTGCCATCGGGGCTGCAGTCGTCGACAATGACGATGTAGTCCACAAACGAAGGCATGGTCTCTATCACCGTTGCAATCATCCGCTCCTCTTTGTAGGCCGGAACGACTGCAGAGATGGTGGCACCCTTATACAAATTTAATCCTTATCGTGCTTCTCAATATTTGCCGGGTTCTCTTCTCTGGAAGACATTTCGTTCTCTTCCTGGGAAGGAGTTTCGGCGGTGCGCTTAGCGGCGAATACCCAGTACCGATACGCAAAATAGTTCCAAACGGTGCTCGCGGCGGTTGCAAGGAATTTCCCTCCGGCCCAGCCGAGAGGAGTCGCACTTGCGAGGGTAACGATTCCCATCGTTGCGACGGTGTTGAATACGACGAGTGCCGAATACCGAAACAGCGACTGGCCGTGCGGCGAGCTCCCACCGAACGAGAAGGCTCGCTGCATCGTGAAAGTGTAGATGAAACTCAAGACGAAGGCTAACCCGGTTGCGAGCCATACCGGAAGGCCGAGTATCTCGTGAAACACTCCCAGCAGGGCGAGGTCGAGGACGAAGGCTGATCCTCCGACAAGGAGATACCGGACAGCACTGTGCCCGAAGAATGCCCGCAGGAAGGACCGTTGCCGAGCAGGCTCGGGAGACTCCGGCAGGAAACCGGTTGTCATCGCTGCGTTGCCGCGCGCTCTGCCACGACCTTGTCGATCACTTCATGGGACGGGAGGATCGTCGCACGTTCCTGTGCCGCGTCGGCTGTACCGTCGATGAGGCTCAGGAAACGCTCGAATTGAGCTGTCAGCGGTTCCTGGGATGTGACGAGTTCCGGAATCTCGATGACGGTTTGCTGCCGGTAACCGCGCCCCTCGCCGTCCACGGAGTTCTCAGAAACGTGGTGGTAGACCGTGACATCCCGACGGAGAAGATCAACCTCGATGAGCCGGTCGATCTCATAGATTGAGAGGGTACGGATCTTCCGCTGGCCGATACGGCTAGCGGAGACCTGTGCGATGCTTCCGTTCTGGAAATCCAGGGTCGTTTCAGCAACATCCTCAGCGTTGTGATCCGACTGTGGGTGGAAAAATCCAAGGCGAGCCTCGACGCGCTTGGGTGCTGAGCCGGCCAGGTTGATCGCGAGGTCAACGTCGTGAACCAGCAGATCCCACGCGACGCCAGTCTTGATGCGCGGTGCGTAAGGCGAGTGCCGGACAGCGTTGATGTGGAGGGGCTCATTCATGAATGAGCGCGCGGTCAGGACACCGGGGTTGTAGCGCTCAAGCAGCCCACACATGAGGGGCAGGTCTTTGGCGTTAGCGAGTTCCACAATCTCCCGAGTGCGCAAAAGGCTGTCGGCAACGGGCTTCTCAACGAGAAGCGGGGTATCCTGCCCCAGGACCTGCATCGCCAGAGGGTAGTGGGCCTCGGTAGCTGCTGCAACGACGACCCCGTCAATGCCCGTCAGATCGGGGAGTTCGGGAGCCCAGGTTGCGCCGAATTTCTCCGCCACCGCGCGCCCCACCGATTCCCGGGGGTCGACGAGATACTTGAGCTCAGCATTAGCCGACTGAGAAATGACGCGCGCGTGATGACTCCCCATGTTCCCGGCACCCACGAGAACGAGGTTTTTCAGATTTGGCACGCTTATTCTCCTAGTAGGTTCACGATTGTGTCGGTGATGGTTGAGATGTCATCATCCGTGAGTGCGGTGTGAACGGGGATGGAAGCCACCTGCTGTACAGTCTCGCGGGCCACCGGCACGTGAGATTCGAGCACGCGACTGTTGTTCCGGTATGCGTCATAGTCCTGGATCAGCTTCGGATAGTAGATGCCGCACCCGATGCCTGCTTCACCCATTTTGGCGACGAATTCATCGCGCCCGATTCGGGCATCTGCAGTTACGCGAATTGTGTACTGGTGCCACACGTGCTCGCGGCCCTCGAGCTGAACGGGCGTGACGAGCCCTCGAACGTTTGCGAGCCCCTCGCTGAGCTTCGCGGCGTTCCTCTGTCGCTGAGACACTGTGGAGGAGTATCGGGCGAGCTGCGGAAGTGCCAGCACGGCCTGCAGATCGGTCAGCCGGTAATTGTTGCCGGCCATTTCATACACGTAACGCGCCTTCATGCCCTGATTTCGCAGCGTCCGCAACTTTTCGGCAAGCACGTCGTCATCGGTCGTAATCATCCCGCCTTCGCCGGTCGTGATGTTCTTTGTGGCGTAGAAGGAGAAGGTACCAATGCCGAAGGTTCCCGCGTGTTTCCCCTTGTAGCTGGCCCCATGCGACTGGGCGCTGTCTTCGAGCACGATGAGGTCGTTCGACGACGCGAGGTCCATGATCGGATCCATGTCCGCCATCTGGCCGTACAGGTGTACTGGCGCGATTACGCGGGTGCGGTCCGTGATCTGGCTTTCGACCGAGCGCGGATCAATATTGAAGTCGTCATAGCCGATGTCCGCGAAGCGCACCGTCGCACCCGCTTTGAGAATCGCGTTAATCGTCGCGACGAAGGTGAACGGGCTCGTGATGACTTCGTCGCCTGGCTCAAGGTCAAGCACCTCCAGAGCGGCGATCAACGCTGTCGTCCCGTTATTCACGGCGACGGCGTGCTTGGCCCCGAAGAGTTCCGCGAATCGGTCCTCGAATTCTTTTACTTTCGGTCCTTGAGCTACGGATCCAGAGCGAAGAACCTCAAGAACGAGTTGTTCTTCCTCGGGTCCGAAAGCGACTGTTGTGATGGGAATCATTTGGCCTCGTCAGTTCGGCTACGCTGAATGGGCATTTTGAATGCCTCTAATAACCTACTCCGTGTATCTGGGGGATGCTGTCAGCACCCACCGGCGCACTCTCTGGAGCTGTCGTGAATCGCATCCACCCGACCGCCGTGATCGCCGAGGGCGTCAGCCTTGGCGATGGAAACACTATTGGACCGTTCGTGGTCATTGATGGACCTGTGATTATCGGGAATGACAACTGGATCGGCACCGGAACTGTCATCGGTGCGCCGCCCGAGGTGCGTTCGTGGCCACACCCTCGTGAACCCGGCGATGCCCAGGGTGGCGGTGTCGTGATCGGTGACGGCAACACAATCCGCGAGTATGTGCAGATTCATCAAGGCTGGAAGGCGAGGACCACAGTGGGCGATCGTGCCTTCGTCATGAACCAGTCATACGTCGCTCACGACTGCACGATCGGCGATGACGTTACTCTCGCCTCAAGCGTGCTGCTCGCCGGGCACGTGCAGCTCGGAGACAGGGTGAATCTTGGGTTGGGTACGAGTGTGCACCAATTCCGGTATGTGGGCGTTGGCACGATGGTCGGTATGGGTTCGGTCGTCACCAGGAGCCTCCCACCATTCGCGAAGGCCTTCGGAAACCCCGCCCGCCTGCGGGGTGTGAACACCATCGGAATGGAACGCAGCGGCGTGCCCGCCGACGCGATCGCCGCTGTCGTGGCAGGTTACGGTGACGGCTCGTTCACCCCAACGTTCGATGATCTCGAGGGCTTTGGCGCGTTGTCTGGTGCACTCAGCGAATGGCGTGCTCGCAGCGATGCCTGACCGCTGCGAACGTACGTCAAACTCGAGATGAATAAGAACGCGAGGAGCGACGCATGAGCCTTTCGGTAGCCCTCTGCACCTACAACGGTTCTCGGTTCATCGAAAACCAGCTCCGCAGCATCCTCGACCAGACGATCCGGCCGCAGGAGATCGTGGTTTCCGACGACGGATCGAGCGACGACACGATCATGATCGTCAGGAAGATGCTCGAAGCATCCGGGATCTCATACCGCATCCTAGAGAACGCCAGCCCCCTCGGTGTGAGCAAGAACTTCGAACAGGCCGTTCTTGCGACCTCGGGTGACTTCGTGGTCCTCTGCGACCAGGACGACCTGTGGCACCCGCAGCGCATCGAGCGCGCGCTCGCTGAATTCGAGGCC
>JAZQRG010000457.1:0-1717 GCA_045629445.1 Mycetocola sp.
GTCGACGCGCTCGGCCGGGCATTCATCGACCAGGGCATCACGTTCTCGCACTCGGGGCAGGAACGACCCTTCCCTCTCGACGTTGTTCCCCGGGTCATCTCCGCCGCCGAATGGGCGAAACTCGAACGTGGGATCACCCAACGCGTCAAGGCGCTGGAGATGTTCCTCGACGACATCTACGGCGACCAGGTCATCCTGCGTGACGGTGTGGTGCCGAAGCGGCTCATCACCTCCTGTGAACATTTTCACCGGCAGGCCATGGGCATCCGCCCGCCCCACGGCGTGCGAATCCATGTGGCGGGCATCGACCTGATCCGCGACGAGCACGGTGACTTCCGAGTGCTCGAGGACAACCTTCGCTCACCCTCGGGGGTGTCGTATGTGATGGAGAACCGTCGCACGATGGCCCGGGTGTTCCCGGATCTGTTCGCTTCCCATCGGGTGCGCGCGGTCGGCGACTACTCGTCGCACCTGCTGCGTGCCCTGCGGGCGTCGGCGGCGTTCAACGAGGCCGATCCGAATGTCGTGGTCCTGACCCCCGGCGTGGCGAACTCGGCGTATTTCGAGCATTCGCTGCTGGCTCGCCAGATGGGTGTCGAGCTCGTCGAAGGTCGAGACCTGTTCTGCCGTGACAACGTTGTCTACATGCGCACCACTGAAGGTGAGCAGCGAGTGGATGTCATCTATCGACGCATCGACGACGACTTCCTCGATCCCATGCAGTTCCGTCCCGACTCGATGCTCGGCGTGGCCGGGTTGTTGAACGCGGCGCGGGCCGGCAACGTCGTCATCTCCAGTGCCGTCGGCAACGGCGTGGGCGACGACAAACTGACCTACACCTACGTTCCCGAGATCATCGAGTACTACCTGGGTGAGAAGCCGAGCCTGGGCAATGTCGACACACTGCGCTGTTGGCTCGAGGACGAGTGCGAGGAGGTCCTCGACCGGATCGACGAACTGGTGGTCAAACCCGTCGAGGGCTCGGGCGGTTATGGCATCGTGTTCGGACCCGATGCCACAGCCGAAGAGTTGAATGTCTTGTCCCGCAAGGTGCGCCAGGATCCGCGTGGCTGGATCGCGCAACCGGTGGTGCAGCTCTCGACCGTGCCCACCAAGATCGGCGGACAGTTGGCGCCCAGGCACGTGGATCTGCGGCCGTTCGCGGTGAACGACGGCGACTCGGTGTGGGTGCTGCCCGGTGGGCTGACCCGGGTTGCCTTGCCGGAGGGCTCACTGGTGGTCAACTCCAGCCAGGGCGGCGGGTCGAAGGACACCTGGGTACTCGCCTCACGTACCTCGGCCGAAGAGCGGGAACTGGCCGGCGACGAATTGGTCAGCCGGTCGGGGGCAACGGCACAGAGCACACCCACCGAACAGGGGCCGGATATCGCATCGCAGCAAGAACAGCAGCAGCAACAGCAACAACAGCAACATCAGCAGCGGTCGGGCGGTGACCGCTGATGATGCTCGCTCGAAATGCCGAGTCGCTCTACTGGATCGGTCGCTACGTCGAACGCGCTGATGACATCGCGCGGATCCTTGACGTGGCAGTCCATCAGCTTCTCGAGGACACCACCGTCGACCCCGATGCCCGGTGTCGGCTGGTGCTCGAAGTCCTCGGTATGGAGTTGCCCCCGAAAAACGAGCCACTCGACGCGTGGTCGCTGACCGAGCGGGTCGCGTACTCGAAGACGCTGCCCGGTTCGATCGTCGACAG
>JAZQRG010000458.1:0-2283 GCA_045629445.1 Mycetocola sp.
TGGCGGGCAACGTCTCTCTCCCACACTGGTGTCATCCCACGACACAGAGGTGAGAGATGACGATTCACACTCCGGCACCCGTTCGCTCCCAGCAGTCCGACCTGACGGTCACAAACCTAACCCGCATCTTTGAGTCGCCGGACGGCACCGAGACCCGCGCACTGGTTGAGGCCTCATTCACCGCGAAGCCCGGTGAGTTCCTGTCGATCATCGGCCCGAGCGGCTGCGGCAAGAGCACTTTGTTCAACGCGGTCGCCGGGCTCGACCACCCGACCTCGGGAGACATCTCGATCAACGGCAGTTCGATCGTCGGCCAGCAGGGTCATGTCGGTTACCTGCTGCAGAAGGATCTGCTGCTGCCGTGGCGTTCCGTGCTCGGCAACGTGACCATCGGCCTCGAGGTATCCGGCGTCTCAAAGAAGCGCGCCGCCGAGATCGCCCTGCCGATGCTGCAGGCCTACGGCCTCGGCGAGTTCGCGAACCACCGCCCCGACCAGCTCTCCGGCGGTATGCGCCAGCGGGCCGCCCTCCTCCGCACCATCCTCTTCAATCGCGACGTGATCCTGCTCGACGAACCCTTCGGCAAGCTCGACGCGCAGACCCGGGCGACCATGCAGGAATGGCTGCTCGACCTCTGGGACGACTTCCAGAAAACCGTGGTGTTCGTCACGCACGACATCGACGAGGCCATCTACCTCTCCGACCGCATCATCGTCATGTCACCACGCCCCGGCCGCATCATCGCGGAACTGCCCGTCGACCTGGCCCGTCCCCGCAAACCCGCGGTCGTGACATCCGCAGCGTTCATCGACCTCAAGACCCAGATCCTCGACCTTCTCGCCACCGGACAGAACTGAGGCACACCGTGAGCACACTGGAACTCCAGAAAGAAGCACCCGTCTCCGCCACCGCCCAGGTCGGCGCGGCAATGACGGCACTCGCCGACCTGCCTCGACGCGCGCCACGGGTGCGCAGCCGCCAACTCTTTCCGTCCGAACCTGCGGGCTGGCTCGTTGCTACTCTCGCGGTCGGCATCGTCATCGCTCTGTTCGCGGCCTGGCAGCTGCTCGCAGACGCCGACGTCGTCGACACCTTCTTCTGGTCGAAGCCGAGCATGGTCTGGGACTCCGCCGTCATCGCCTTCTCCAACGGCACGATGCTCGACGACACCGTGTTCACTTTCACCTCGACGATCGCCGGCTTCGTGCTCGGCGTCGTCGGCGGTGCGGCGATCGGCCTGTCGTTCTGGTGGTCGCGGCTCTACGCGCGCACGTCCGAACCACTCCTCATCGCCGTCGAGGCCATGCCCAAGCTGGCACTCGCCCCGATGATCGTGCACGCACTGGGCATCGGCATCGAGTCGAAGATTGCCATGGCCACCGCGCTCGTCATCATCATCCAGGTGCTCAACACTCACACCGCCGTACGCACCGTCGACCGCGACCTGCAGACACTGCTCTACTCCCTCGGCGCGAGCCGCTGGCAGGTCTTTACCAAGGTCGTTGTTCCATCGACAATCCCGTCGATTGTCGCGAGCTTCCGGGTGAGCATCGGCCTCGCACTGACCGGTGCGATCGTCGGCGAGTACATCGGCTCGCAGGAAGGCCTCG
The DNA here is from genome assembly GCA_045629445.1 of Mycetocola sp. Taxonomy (GTDB): domain Bacteria; phylum Actinomycetota; class Actinomycetes; order Actinomycetales; family Microbacteriaceae; genus Mycetocola_A. The sequence goes on from JAZQRG010000458.1 coordinate 1,611, forward strand.
GCAAGATGATCCAGTTCGCGGCATCGAGCTTCGACATCTCGCTCATCTGGGTCGGCGTTTTCACCCTCGGCATCCTCTCGTTCGTGCTGTATCTCGCCGTGCTCCTGATCGAAAAAGTGCTTTTGCGCGCGATCCGCGGTTGACCTCGCATCACCCTCCTTCCTGTTCCACCCCGTCTGCGCCACCCCTTCATTAAGAGGAGAGCTCCGTGAACAAGACAGTCCTATCCACCCTCGCCGCCGTCGCTACGGTCGCCGTTCTGAGCGGATGCTCCGCCGCGGCAGCCAGCGGAGACACAGCATCCGAAGAACCCACGAAAATAGTCATCGCCGAGCCCGTGCACGGTGTCGGCTACCTCCCGCTCTATGCCGCCATGGCCAACGGATACTTCGAAGACGCCGGCCTCGACGTCGAAGTCACCACCCTCACCGGCGGTGCACACGTCAACGCCGTGCTCAGCGGTGACGCCTGGGGGTTCATCGGGGGTCCGGAATCAGGCGCGATCGCCAACGCCAAGGGCGCCAAACTGGTCACCGTTGCCGGCGTCGTGAACAAGGCCAACATCTACTGGACGGCGGCCACCGGAGTTGACATCGACCCCGATGACCTCGCGGGGTCGCTGAAGGGCAAGAGCATTGCGATCGGTCGGCACGGCGGATCGCCCGAGATCATC
>JAZQRG010000459.1:0-1862 GCA_045629445.1 Mycetocola sp.
CCTGAGTCGTTGTTCCTCATGCTCACCTCGGCCGCTCGTGACACCCTTCGCTCGGTTGAGACCGTCATCATCGACGAGGTCCACGCCGTCGCTGCGACGAAGCGCGGCGCCCACCTCGCGCTGTCGCTCGAACGGCTCGACGCGCTCCTCGCGAAGCCAGCGCAGCGCATCGGCCTGTCGGCGACGGTGCGTCCCCGCGAAGAGGTCGCCCGGTTCCTCGGCGGATCGTCGCCGGTCGAGATCGTTGCTCCCCCGGCATCGAAGCGTTTCGATCTCAGCGTCGTCGTTCCCGTCGACGACATGACCGATCTCGCCTCCGGTGCACCGTTCATCCCCGAGGGCTCGACCTCCGGCGCTCTCGACGGTGAACGCACCGGCTCGATCTGGCCGCACGTGGAGGAAGCGATCGTCGACCGCATTCTCGAACACCGCTCGACGATCGTCTTCGCCAACTCTCGCCGGCTCGCCGAGCGACTCACCGCCCGGTTCAACGAGATCTACGAGGAACGCCTGGCTGCAGAGGTGCTCGTCGCCGAACCCGAACTGGCCGGCTCAACGGTCGCAACAGCGACCACGCCCAGCCGACCGCCCGCTGCGCTGATGGGCGGCAGCGGTCATACTCTGGGATCCGCCGATGACGCTCCCCAACTCGCGCGCGCGCACCACGGTTCGGTCTCCAAAGAGCAGCGTGCCTTCATCGAAGACGACCTCAAGTCGGGCCGACTCCGCTGCGTCGTTGCGACGTCGAGCCTCGAACTCGGCATCGACATGGGCGAGGTTGACCTCGTCGTCCAGGTCGAGTCACCGCCATCCGTCGCGAGCGGTCTCCAGCGGGTCGGCCGCGCCGGCCACCAGGTTGGTGAGATCTCCCGGGGTGTTCTGTTCCCGAAGCACCGATCCGACCTCGTCAACTCGGCCGTGGCATCCGAACGCATGGTCGCCGGCCGCATCGAATCGCTCGCCGTCCCGACGAATCCGCTCGACATCCTCGCCCAGCAGACCGTCGCCGCGACCGCACTCGAGCCGATCGGCGTCGAGGAATGGTTCGAGCAGGTGAAACGGAGCGCTCCGTTCTCACGCCTGCCCCGCTCCGCCTTCGAGGCGACGCTCGACCTGCTCGCCGGTCGCTACCCGCGCGACGAATTCGCCGAGCTGCGCCCGCGCATCGTCTGGGACCGCGACGCCGGAACCCTCACCGGCCGCCCAGGTGCGCAGCGCCTCGCCGTGACGAGCGGAGGCACCATCCCCGACCGCGGCCTCTTCGCCGTCTATATGGTGTCGAGCGACGCAACGCCAGGCTCACGCGTCGGCGAACTCGATGAGGAAATGGTCTACGAGTCTCGCGTCGGCGATGTCTTCGCCCTCGGTGCCACCAGCTGGAAGATCCAGGAGATCACCCATGATCGCGTCCTCGTCACACCGGCTTTCGGCCAGCCGGGGCGCCTCCCGTTCTGGAAGGGCGACAGCCTCGGTCGTCCGGCTGAACTCGGTGAGGCCGTCGGGGCATTCCGACGCGAGATCGACAGCGCAAGCGAAACGGATGCCGCCGCGCGACTGAGCGGGGCGGGTCTCGATTCGCGCGCGGCATCCAACCTGGTTGCCTACCTGACCGAGCAGCGCACGGCGACCGGTCACATCCCCTCCGACAAGACACTCGTCGTCGAACGTACCCGCGACGAACTGGGCGACTGGCGAGTCATTCTCCATTCCCCGTACGGCATGCAGGTCCACGCACCGTGGGCGCTCGCCGTGAGCGCTCGCGTACAGGAGCGATTCGGCCTCGACGGGGCATCGGTGGCAAGCGATGACGGCATTATCGTCCGCATCCCCGACACCGAAGCCGAACCGCCCGGCGCCGAACT
>JAZQRG010000460.1:0-11106 GCA_045629445.1 Mycetocola sp.
CCGCGACGCCTGCTGCATGTTGTGGGTAACGATGACGATCGTGTACTCGTTCTTGAGCTCCTCGATGAGGTCCTCGATCGCGAGGGTCGAGATCGGGTCGAGGGCTGAGCATGGTTCGTCCATCAGGAGAACGTCGGGGGAGACGGCGATCGCCCGCGCGATGCACAACCGCTGCTGCTGTCCGCCGGAGATGCTCGACCCCGGCTTCTCGAGCCGGTCCTTGACCTCGTTCCAGAGGTTCGCACCCCGCAGTGACTTCTCAACGAGGTCATCGGCATCCGTCTTCGAGATCTTGCGGTTGTTGAGTTTGACGCCAGCGAGCACGTTGTCGCGAATCGACATCGTCGGGAACGGGTTCGGCCGCTGGAAGACCATGCCGACCTGGCGCCGGACCAGTACGGGGTCGACGCCTGGTGCGTAGAGGTTGTCGCCGTCGATGAGGACCTCGCCCTCGACGCGGGCACCGGGGATCACTTCGTGCATCCGGTTCAGCGTGCGAAGGAAGGTGGACTTGCCGCAACCGCTCGGCCCGATGAACGCCGTGACGGTTCGCGGTTCGATGGTGAGGGAGATGTCTTCGACTGCCAGGAAGCTGGAGTAGTAGACCTTGAGGTCCTTGACCTCGATGCGCTTGGACACGAGTGTGTTTCCTTCGGGTTGAGGCTAGCGGCCCAGTTTGGGCGAGAAGATGTTCGCGATGAGCCTGGCGATGAGGTTGAGCGCCATGACGATGAGGATGAGCGTGAGTGCTCCCGTCCATGCCCTGTCGATGTACGCCTGCGCGTCGGTACCCTGCTGGGCGTACGAGTTGTAGACGAAGGTCGGCAGTGCCATCATCCGGCCGTCGAAGAGGTTGTAGTTCATGCTCTGGGTGTAGCCGGCGATGATGAGCAGCGGAGCCGTCTCACCGATCACGCGGGCAACCGAGAGCATGACTCCGGTGACGATCCCGGCGAGGGATGTCGGAAGTACGACCTTCAGGATCGTGAGGTACTTGGGAACTCCGAGTGCATACGATGCTTCCCGCAGTTCGTTGGGCACAAGCTTGAGCATCTCTTCGGTGGAGCGAACGATCACCGGGATCATCAGGACGCTCAGTGCGATTGCGCCGCCGATGCCGAGCCGGATTCCCTCACCGAAGAAGATGACGAGCAGCGCGTACGCGAAGAGGCCGGCGACGATCGACGGGATGCCTGTCATCACGTCGACGAGGAAGGTGATCCACCTCGCGAGCTTTCCACGGCCGTACTCAACGAGGTAAATCGCGGTGAGGATGCCGATCGGCACCGAGATGATGCTTGTCGCGAGCGTGATGAGCAGCGTTCCGACGATCGCGTGGAGCGCTCCTCCGCCCTCGCCGACGACGTTGCGCATCGACATGGTGAAGAAGTCGAGGTCGAATCGCGCTGAGCCGTTGGTGATCGTGGTCACGGCGACCGAGATCAGCGGCACGAGTGCGATGAGGAACGCGATCACAACGAGGCTTGTCATGAGCCGGTCGGTGGCTTTCCTGGTGCCCTCGACGAAGAGCGAGAGCAGCCAGTAGGTCACGACGAAGAGTACGGCGGAGACGATGAGAACGCCGGCAATGTTGACCGAGCCGAGAAGAGCGAAGACGGCAATTGAGACGCCGAGCGCGCCGAGGATGATGTACAGCGGGGTGAACCTCGTGAGTTTGCCCGCCTTGAGCGCGCTCGTCATCGGCGCCTGGGTGATGGCCATCAGTTCGCTCCGGAGAATGCCTTGCGGCGATCGACGATCGCCCGCGAGATGAAGTTGACCGCGAAGGTGATCACAAAGAGGATCAGGCCGCTCGCGATGAGGATGTTCACTCCGATGCCGTGCGCTTCGGGGAAGTTGAGCGCGATGTTGGCGGCGATCGTTGTGGGGTTCTGAGACTGCAACAGGACGAGGCTGATGATCAGGCTGGGGGAGAGCACCATGGCGACGGCCATGGTCTCACCGAGGGCGCGGCCCAATCCGAGCATCGACGCCGAGACGATACCGGGGCGCCCGAACGGAAGCACGGCGATTGTGATCATTTCCCAGCGGGTTGCGCCGAGGGCAAGGGCCGCTTCCTCATGCAGTTTCGGTGTCTGCAGGAAGATCTCCCGAGACAGCGACGTAATGATTGGGAGGATCATCACGGCGAGGACGATTCCCACGGTGAGGATCGTCCGGCCGGTGCCGGAGACGGGGCCAGCGAAGAGGGGGAACCAGCCCATGTTGTCCACGAGCCAGCTGTAAACGGGCTGGACGGCTGGAGCGAGCACGCCGATGCCCCACAGGCCGTAGACAACGCTTGGCACGGCGGCGAGCAGGTCGATGACGTAACCAAGGCTCTGCGCCAGCCGCCGCGGGGCGTAGTGGGTGATGAAGAGCGCGACCATGATCGCGAGAGGTACAGCGATGATGAGCGCGAGGAACGCTGCCCACACCGTTCCGAAGACGAGTGGCCAGACGTACGACAGGAAGTTTGTCGCCGTGCCCTTGATGTCGTCGTCGTCCGCGGTGAATGCGGGGAGACTCTGAGCGACCAGGAAGATGGCAACCGCGGCGAGCGTGACGAGGATGAGGATACCCGCGGTGAGGGTCGAACCCCGGAAGATCCGGTCGCCCGGTCGCTGGACGACCTTCTGCTTGGGGGCCGGCGTTTCGGGGTCGTCTGGACTGACGGGCTGCACCGGTGTTGCCGGCGGCTGCGCTGTTGTAGTCATGTGGCTTGGTCTCTACCCTTGGCCGGCCCGCTCGCCCTGCCACGGAGAACCGGGCAGGGCGAGCGGGATCAGTGAGTTGTTTACTTGATGGATTCGATGGCCGCCTTGACCTTGTCGCTCAGTTCGCTTGAGAGCGGTGCGGCTCCTGCGGCGTCGACGGCTACCTGCTGTCCCTCGTCGCTGGCGATGTAGGTGAGGTACTCCTTCACGAGTTCCGCATCCTCGGGGTCAGCGTACTCCTGGCAAGCGATGGCGTAGCTCACGAGCACGAGCGGGTAGTGGCTCGGGTCCGTCGTCTCGCGGTCGAGCTCGATCGCGATGTCGTTCGCCTCACGACCCTCAGCGAGCGGTGAGCCATCGACGACGGCCGCCGCTGCGTCAGCCGTGTACGCGACGAACTCGTCGCCGACCTTGATCTTGGCCGTGCTCAGGTCACCGGCCTTGGAGGCGTCGGCGTACCCGATGGTGTTCTTTCCGTTGGTCACAGCGCTGACCACACCGGAGGTACCCTGTGCGCCCTCACCGGTCTGGAACGGGAAGGTGTCGCTCGCCTCTTCCGTCCAGGCATCCGGAGCTGTCTTGTTGAGGTAGTCGGCGAAGTTCTTCGTCGTGCCGGAGTCGTCCGAGCGGTGCACAGCGGTGATCGGCGCTGACGGCAGCGAGGCGTTCGGGTTGAGCGCGACGATGGCCGGGTCGTCCCACGACGTGATCTCGCCGGAGAAGATCCGGGCGAGCGTGTCCGAGTCGAGGTTGAGCTCGTCGACGCCTTCGACGTTGTAGATCACGGCGATGGGCGAGATGTAGATGGGAAGATCGATGGCCGATGTGCCAGGGGCGCAACTGGCGAAGTCTCCGGCGAGTTCCTCTTCACTCAGCAGCGAGTCGGAACCGGCGAATGCCGCCGCTCCCGAGATGAAGTTCTCACGCCCTGCGCCCGATCCCTGCGGGTCGTAGTTGACGGTGACGTCGGGGTGTGCGGTCTGGAAGCCGGCGATCCAGGCCTCCTGCGCGCTGCCCTGGCTTGACGCACCGATGCCGACGAGTTCGCCCGAGAGCGTGCTGTCAGACTCGCTGGAGTTTGCGGCGCCTTCATTCGCGGCGCAGGACGAAAGGGAGAGGGCTGCCGCTGCTGCGATGACCGCAACGCGGCCGACTTTCGAGAACTTCACGTGAGTTGTGTCCATTCATTGTGATTACGGGACGGGCCGTCGGCCCACAGGTGACGTTAGGTGTGTGGCCTTACGAGCGTCCCTCATCGCGATGAACGGAAGGTTAACGGCTCCTGACAATGACAACAGGAATTCTCATGCGCGCGGTTCGTGAGTCTCGATCGAGATGATCCCCGAACTCGGGTTGCTCGCCGAGAGGTGAACCACGCTGAACGCACCGGTGGACAAGCCGGCCGCGCTCGAGAGGTATGAGCCTGTAATGCTGCCCGTTGCGAGCGCAATCTCGCGCAGGATGTCGGGAAGGACGGGGCCGTGGCTGCAGAGCACAGCGGTCTTTCCCGAACGGACGCGCTTGCCGACGACCTTGCGGACGTCCGATTCACCCGATTCGTATGCGTCCTGGCTGATCAGGTCGGTGCGTCTCACCTCGATGCTGGCCGCAGCGGCGAGCGGGGCCACGGTTGTCGCACACCGCACGGCGGTGCTCGAGACGATGCGACGAACGCCGAACGCGCGAAGGGTCCCGACAATCTCGTGTGCCTGCTCGACACCTCGGGCGGTGAGCGGCCGGGTGGCGTCCGGTCCCTTCCAGGCGGACGGGGAGACCGCCTTCCCGTGCCTCAGCGCGATGAGGGCGAACGTCGACGTCACACCCTCGTCGACGAGGGTCGCGAACGTCGACAGGATCTCGACGTCACGGTCGTAGCTCAGGTAGTTCCTGGCCCGCCGGATCGTGACCCACTCCAGGGCAGCAACCTCACCGTTCGGCACGAACGTCGATGCGAGAACCGCGGCCTCGGTGACCTCGCTTGCCCAGTAGTGCACCACTTTTTCCCTGCCGCTCGACAGGAGGTACGACGACACTCCGAGGGGAACGCCGAGCGAAACGCTGAGGCCGGTCTCCTCACGGATCTCACGAACGGCCGTCTGCGGGAGGGATTCACCCGGGTCCACCTTGCCCTTGGGCAGGGTGACGTCGGCGTACTTGGTCCGATGAATGACGAGGACGTGGATCTTGCCGTCGATCAGGCGCCAGCACACGGCACCGGCGGCATAGACCGCGTTGGTCACCTGCGGCTCCTCGGTCGGCGCCTCAGGCTGGTCTTGAGCATGAGCCTGTCCTGCAGGTCGATGAGCGGTTCCCCGTTCTCGCCGAGGCTGTGCCGTTCCCAGCGTCCGTCCGCGTCAAGGTGCCAGGAGGAGGTCTTGTCGTCCATCGCCACGTCGAACAGTCCCTCGATCTCGGACAGGTGAGCGGGAGACGTCAGGCGAACCAGCGCCTCGACGCGACGGTCAAGGTTGCGGTGCATCATGTCGGCGCTTCCGATGAACACATGGGGATCGCCGTCGTTGACGAACGAGAAGATCCGGGAGTGTTCGAGGAACCGGCCGAGGATGGATCGCACCCTCATGTTCTCGCTCATGCCGGGGTGTCCCGGTCGGAGACTGCAGATTCCGCGCACCCAGATGTCGACGGGAACTCCCGCCTGGCTTGCCCGGTAGAGGCCGTCAATGATGGCCTCATCGACGATGGAGTTGACCTTGATCCGGATGCCGCTCGGCTTGCCCGCTTCCGCATTCCTGCGTTCGGTGTCAATGTGCTTGAGCAGCCCCTTGCGCAAGTGAAGCGGTGCGACGAGCAACCTCTTGAACTTCTTCTCAATGGCGTAGCCCGACAGTTCGTTGAACAGGCGGGTGAGGTCCTTGCCGACCTGCGCGTCGGCCGTGAACAGGCCGAGGTCTTCGTAGATCCGGCTCGTCTTCGGGTTGTAGTTACCCGTCCCGATGTGGCTGTAGTGCTTGAGCGTTCCCTTTTCCTCGCGGATAACGAGTGCAAGCTTGCAGTGGGTCTTGAGCCCGACGAGACCATAGACGACGTGGACCCCGGCCTTCTCGAGCTTCCTCGCCCAGGAGATGTTGGCCTGTTCGTCGAACCGTGCCTTGATCTCGACGAGTGCGAGCACCTGTTTTCCCGCCTCGGCGGCATCGATGAGCGCTTCGACGATGGGGGAGTCACCAGACGTGCGGTAGAGGGTCTGCTTGATGGCGAGAACGTGCGGGTCAGCGGCGGCCTGTTCGAGGAAGGCCTGGACGCTTGTCGCGAACGACTCGTACGGGTGGTGAACGAGAACATCTCCGCGCGAGATCGCGCCGAAGATGTCGGCCTTGCCGTTCGGCTCAGCGGGCTGGAATTCGAGCACCGTCGTCGGCACCCTCGGCGGGTACCGCAGGTCGGGCCTGTCGATCCCCGACAGGCTGAAGAGGCCACCGAGGTCGAGCGGCGCGGGCAGCCGGTACACCTCCTGCTCGGTCACATCGAGTTCGCGAACAAGCAGATCGAGTGTGACGTCGTCCATGTCCTCGGTGATCTCGAGGCGGATGGGCGGGCCGAAACGGCGGCGGAGCAGCTCCTTCTCGAGCGCCTGGATCAGGTTCTCGGTCTCGTCCTCTTCGATTTCGACGTCTTCGTTGCGTGTCACCCGGAACACGTGGTGTTCAACGATCTCCATTCCAGGGAAGAGGTCGCCGAGGTGGTTGGCAATGAGGTCTTCGAGTGAAACGAACTGGACGTTGTCGAGCGTCGCTGAGGGGTCAACCCGAACGAACCGGGGCAGCATCTGTGGCACCTTGAGGCGGGCGAACTCCTGGCGGCCGGTTTTGGTGTTCCGCACCCGGACCGCGAGGTTGAGGGAGAGGCCCGAAATGTAGGGGAACGGGTGGACCGGGTCGACGGCGAGTGGCATGAGGACCGGGAAGATCTGCTGGGAGAAGTACTCGCTCAGCCGTGACTTGTCCTTCGCGGTGAGCGCGTCCCAGGTCACAACACTTACTCCGGCGGCGGTGAGATCCGGCTTGACGGCGTCGCTCCAGACCCGGGCGTGGCGCAGCTGCAGTTCGTGGGCCTTCTCCGAGATGTCATCGAGTACGTCGGTGGGCGCTCGACCCACGTTGGTTGGCACCGCGAGCCCGGTGAGAACGCGGCGCTTGAGTCCTGCGACACGCACCATGAAGAACTCGTCGAGGTTGGAGGCGAAGATCGCGAGGAAGTTGGCCCGTTCGAGAGCGGGCACAGAGGGATCCTCAGCGAGTTCGAGCACCCGCTGGTTGAAGGCGAGCCAGCTCATCTCCCGATCGAGATACCGACCCTCGGGGAGGGCAGGGTCGTCGCGCTCGAAGGCAGGGTCAAAGTCGTCGTCGTCCCACCCGAGTCCTGAGTCCTGGGCCATGCTGTCTGATGCCATTGCAATATCTTGTCACCTCCGGAAGAACCGGTGCGCGCATTGGGTGCAAACAGACGGCGATCGCGCTGGGCGCGTTCAGGCGCTCGCGCTCGCCGCTTTCGAATCGGTGAGAAGGTATTGCACGTCGATTGTGTGATCGGAGAATCCGAGTGAGCGGTACAAGCTCACGGCTGGCCGGTTATCCGCCTCGACATAGAGCGCTGCCGTCGTGCAGCCGCGTTCACGCATTCGGTCCAGACCGGCGAGCATGAGAGAGCGCCCGAGTCCGCGGCCGGGAGCGTTCACGCCGACAACGTAAACCTCGCCCAGCTCTCCCTCGATCTTGAGCCAGTTGTAACCGACCATGCGGCCGTTGTCGTCACGTGCGATCAGGAAATCATCCGGGTCGAACCACGGCTCCGTTTCTCGGATCCGAAGGTCGTCGACGGTGATCGACCCCTGCTCAGGATGGCTCGCAAAGATCGCCGCATTGAGCCGAACCCATTCGTCTTCGTCGATTCCCGGACGGAAGGTCTCGAAGGCCGTCGACTGCTCGGGGAAACCCGCAAGCGGCATCCGGAGCTGAAGGAGGGTTCGGATCGGGCTGAAACCGAAGCGGTGAGCCAGCGCCCGCGCGGCCGGATGGTCACCGTGTGACCACGCCTTGAGTCCCGGGTGCGCCCCCGCGACGAGCTCGGCGACGGCGGCCCGGCCGAAACCGGATCCCCGCCACTCCGGATCGATGACGAGTTCGAGTTCGTTCTCGTCGACAATCGCTGCACCGACGAGATGTTCGGCAGCGCTCGGCGATTCCTGTGGCTCGACGACGAAGACGAGCTGTCTCGTGCCCTTCTCGGCGTCGACGAGGGCCTGGTCGTTGAACGGCGCCTGGCCGTCGACCGCGATGGCCACCCGTACGAGGCGGTCGAATGCCGCGCGCGACGCCGGTTGAGCGAGGCTACGCGTGCGCAGAGCCGGTAGACGCACTGTCCTCCTCGTACACGTTGAAGCGGTAGCCGACGTTCCGGACAGTTCCGATGAGCTGTTCGAGGTCGCCGAGCTTCGCCCGCAACCGTCGCACATGTACGTCGACGGTCCGAGTGCCGCCGAAATAGTCGTAACCCCAGACCTCGCTCAGCAGCTGCTCGCGGGTGAAGACGCGCGACGGGTGCGTGGCGAGGAATCGGAGCAGCTCGAATTCCTTATAGGTGAGGTCGAGCGGTTTGCCCTGGACTTTCGCTGAATAGCTGGCCTCGTCGATGACGACGCCGGAGGTCTGGATCTTGGTCGACGTCTGTTCGAGGGCCTGCTTGCCGATCGCCAGTCGAATGCGCGCATCGATCTCCGCTGGACCGGCGTTCTCGACGAGAACGTCGTCGACGCCCCAGTCCGCGCTCACCGCTGAGAGGCCACCCTCGGTGAGAACGATCAGGAGGGGGACAGTGATGCCGGTCGTCCGGAGGATCTTGCACAGCGATTTGGCGCCAGCGAGGTCGGTACGAGCATCGATCATAATCAGGTCATTTGCGGGCGCGTTGACGAGCTGGGCCGGCTGGGCCGGTATCTGACGCACACGGTGAGAGAGCAAACCGAGGGAGGGAAGCACGTCATTGTCGACCCGTGAGGTCAGAATCAACAGTTGCGCCACGTATGACCTCCAGTGATTATCTGCGTCAATACTAGCCACAGGCCCGCTGGCGCCGTGTTCACTCCTGTGCAGGGCGGGCGGATGCCTCCCGGATCGGGCACAATGGACGAGTGACCGATACTCCGATGACCGCAGGGCGCACCTGGGGCGGTATCGCCTCCGTGTGGATACTCGCCCTGATTGGGACGGTTCTCGTCGCCGTCTTTGCGTCCGGTGACTTCCGCTTCTCGTGGCTGTGGCTCGTCCTCGCCGCCTGCATGCTCGTCGCGTTCGCGATCCAGCTGTCGACCCACCGCAAGGTCGGGTTCATTGACCGGGTCGCCGCAAGCATCGTCGGCGCCTTTCTTATCATCGGCGGCACCGGCGTCGCGTTCAGCCTCACCACTCTGTACGGGGGATAGACTGTCGGTATGGATCTCGTCGCGCTCGAACTCTTCTTCGTCGGACTGCTTGGTTTGGCAACCCTCGCCATCGGTTTCACGTCGGTGGTCGTGCTCTGGAACCTGTTCCGCGGCCAGCGCTAGTCTCCCGGGTCGGTCATGATCGAACTCAACCTCGACCTTCCCCCCGAGCTCGTTCCGCTCTCGTGGCTGCTCGGTGTCTGGGAGGGAACCGGCGTCATCGACTACACCGTCGGCGACGAGTCGGTCAGCCACGAATTCGGGCAGCGCATCAGTTTCAGCCACGATGGCCTTCCGTACCTCAACTACAACTCGTACACCTGGCTGCTCGACGACCAGCAGACACCGCTCGTTGCTGAGTCCGGTTACTGGCGTCTGCACCGCAAGCAGGAGGCGGGGGATCCGGGGCCGGCCATGCTCCCTGGAACTGGCGACCGCCCGTTCCCCAACGCGGAGGCCGTCGAATCGCTGCGCAACGCAGACGGCGGTTTTGATATCGAGGCAGCGGTTGTGCACCCGGGCGGTGTCAGCGAGCTGTACCTCGGACAGGTCAAGGGGCCGCGGATCGATCTGGTGACGGATGCCGTAATGCGGACAGCCGGTGCGAAGGAATATGCCGCTGCAACCCGCATCTACGGGCTCGTCGACAATCACCTGCTCTGGGCGTGGGACATCGCCGCACTCGGCCAGGACCTGCGCACCCACGCATCCGCCCGGCTCGGTAAGGCCGACTCGTGACGACGTCACCGTTCTTCCTGCTCGACGGTGCTGTCGAGCTTCCCGATGTCGTTGACGCCGGGGTGCCATCGCACTACGGCAACCCCAACATCGAACAACGCCAGCTCGCCGCCGGCGAAGCGGTTGTCGACCTCTCCAACCGGGGGGTCATTTCGGTGTCAGGCCCCGACCGGCTGACCTGGCTCAACTCGATCACGTCCGCCGAACTGCGGTTCCTTCAGCCTGGCGCCTCGAGCGAAACGCTCTTCCTCGACCCTCAGGGCCACGTCGAGTACGCGGCTGGCATTCTCGACGACGGAGAGACCGCGTGGCTCCTCGTCGACCCGACGCTGGTCGAGCCCCTCGTCGCGTGGCTCAACCGGATGAAGTTCATGCTTCGGGTGGAGATCGCCGACAGGACGATGGAGTACGCCCGTATCGGCTTTATGGCCGAGAAGGTCCCCGCAACGCTGCCGGTGGCATCCGCTTCCGGCATCCCGCTGGTCTGGACAGACCCGTGGAGCGAGGTCGTCACAGGAGGCCACCAGTACGCGCACGGTGATCACCCCGGTGCCGACTGGAACTGGAAGGAAGCCCTCGTTGCCCGCGATGCACTCGCGGCGGTGAGCACCTCTCACCGTGCAGCGGGAACGCTCGCCGCTGAAGCGCTTCGGGTGGCTGCCTGGCGGCCACGATTCGCCACCGAGGTTGACGAGAAGACAATCCCGCACGAACTCGACTGGCTCCGCAGTGCCGTTCACCTCTCCAAGGGGTGTTATCGGGGGCAGGAGACCGTTGCAAAGGTGCACAACCTCGGTCACCCTCCGCGTCGTCTCGTGATGCTGCACCTCGACGGATCCGACTCCGTCCTGCCCGCTCACGGCGCGCCGGTTCGAAGCGAACGTGCCGGCGAGCCCGTCGATGTCGGTCGAGTGACAACCGCTGCGGTTCATTACGAGCTCGGGCCGATCGCGCTCGCAGTGATCAAACGATCGGTGAAGCCGGATGCCGTGCTCAGCGTCGACGAGGACGGCCAGCTCATCGCGGCGGCACAGCAGGTCATCGTTCCCGCCGACGCGGGCGCTGTTGCTGACGTTCCGCGGTTGCCCAGGCTCGGCGCCGTGCGCCGTCCCTGACGGCTGCCCTCAGTTCGGCGCGACCGAGTCCCACGGGACGCTGAGTTCGCCGAGCCGCCACCTGGACCGGGTCCCCAGCACAGGCCAGCCGGCGTCG
>JAZQRG010000461.1:0-1773 GCA_045629445.1 Mycetocola sp.
CGGGTCGATCCAGCAGACACGGCATGGAGCGGTCGTCGTGGCGAACCCCATCCGCGCGACCCGGCGAGCGGATGAGCCGGACACGGTGTACTTCGAACTCGACGCGGTACAGGTCAAGTACATCCTCCACCTCATCCGTGAGGGACTGCTGAGGGTTTAGGTGACTCCTGATCTGTGGTGATTCATCACCGCTGGAAGGATGTCCTCATGCCTAAGCCGTTCCCCAAGGAGTTCCGGGACGACGTCGTTGCGATCGCTTTGAGGCGGGAGTCGCCGTTCGCGCAGATAGCGAAGGACTTCGGGATCTCCGAGTCGTGTGTCCAGCGGTGGGTGAAGATCGCTGAGGTCGACGGCGGTCGCCGTCCCGGGGTCAGCTCGGTCGAGGCGGCGGAGAATCGTGAGCTGCGCAAGCGGGTGAAGCTGCTCGAGCAGGAGGTGGAGATCCTCCGGCGGGCGGCGGCATATTTGTCGCAGGCGAACTTGTCGGGCCCAAAAGGCTCTACCCGCTCGTGAGTGAACTCGCCGCCGACGGGATCCCCGTCGCGGTGACGTGTCGGGTGTTGAAGTTCGCGAAACAGCCGTACTACCGGTGGCTGCAGGACCCCGTCCCGCAACGGGACTGGGACGACGCCCACCTGATCAACGCGGCCGTCGACGTGCATGTCGACGATCCCGCGTTCGGGTACCGGTTCATCGCTGACGAGCTCGCCGAGGCCGGGTTCACCGCATCGGAGAGGCGGGTGTGGCGGGTGTGCTCGGAGAACGAGATCTTCAGCGCGTTCGTCCGCAAACGGCGCGGCAAGGGGCGTCTGGTCGGCCCGCCGGTGCGCGACGACCTGGTGCGCCGCGAGTTCACCGCGACCGGCCCGGACCGACTCTGGCTCACCGACATCTCCGAGCACCCGACCGGTGAAGGCAAGCTCTATCTCTGCGCCGTCAAGGACGTCTGGTCAAACCGGATCGTCGGTTACTCGATCAACGAGCGGATGACCTCAGAGCTCGCAGTGTCCGCGTTGCGGATGGCGATCCAGCGTCGAAACCCGACGGGCACGACCGTTCACAGCGACAGGGGCAGCCAGTTTCGTTCGCGGCGCTTCCAAGCCGAACTCGACCGGCACGGGCTCATCGGGTCCATGGGCAGAGTCGGCGCCGCAGGGGACAACGCGGCGATGGAATCGTTCTTCGCGCTGCTGCAGAAGAACGTGCTCAACAGCAGCCGCTGGGCCACCCGCGACGACCTCCGCCTCGCCATCGTGACCTGGATCGAGCGGACCTATCACCGCCGTCGCCGGCAACGCGTCCTCGGCAAGTTGACCCCGGTTGAGTTCGAAGCCATCATGACCACACAGGCCGCGTCCGCGGCCTAACACGAAGAGTCACCAAGACCTTCAGCAGTCCCGATCCCTTTACCTTTCCCGTTGCTATGCGCTAGCTTTCAGGCACCCGTCACGCAGATTAGGCCGCTGACACGGGAGTTCATTGGGGAACGACGACCGGTTGGGGGGCAGTGTGTCGGCACGTACGCGCGCGGATGGTTGGCGGGAACGTCTCACGAGAGGCACAGCGGCCGCGGCTATCGGCCTGCTTCTGCTGTTTCCTGCGCCGCCCGCGTCAGCCCTCTCCGCGACCGGACTTCCTGTCGGGCCCTATTCCACCGTGCGCGCCGGTGACCGTCCGGGGGGCACGGAGTTGGAGTTCCCGATCTCGGATCAGGCGACCGTGTTCGTGGATGTCGGCACTGGCAACCTGCGCCTGCAGACGGCGTCCCTGCAG
>JAZQRG010000462.1:0-11507 GCA_045629445.1 Mycetocola sp.
TTGCCCGAGCCGGACTCACCGACGACGCCGAGCGTCTCACCCCGGCCGAGCGTGAACGAGACGTGATCGACCGCCGTCGTGAGCGTTCCATCCGGCGCGGTGAAGTGCTTCACCAGTCCCTCAGCCTCGAGCACGGGGCCGTTGAACGCGGAGTGCTCGTCGTTGGCGTGCGCCGCCGTGTGGACGGGCGCCACTCCCGAGTTCGGGGCGAGGCGCTCGCCGCGGGTCTCGAGCGACGGCACGGCGTTGATGAGGCTCCGCGTGTACGGATGCTGTGGGTCGGTCAAAATCTGATGCGCGGTTCCCTGCTCCACCACTTCGCCCCCGCTCATCACGAGGATCTGATCGGCGAGGTGCGCCACAACCGACAGGTCGTGACTGATCAGGATGATCGAGGTTCCGCGCGCCTTCATTTCCTCGAGCAGCAGAAGCACCTGGGCCTGCACGGTGACGTCAAGCGCGGTCGTCGGCTCGTCGGCGATCACGATCTCCGGGTCGAGGGCGAGGGCCGACGCGATGAGCGCACGCTGGCGAAGTCCGCCCGAGAGCTCATCGGGCCGCTGCCGGGCGCGGTTCGCGGGGGAGGGCACGCCGACGCTGCTCAGCAGGTCGAGCACTTTGCGTTTGCGCGACGTGCGGTTACCCCAGCCGTGCAGCCGGAGTGCCTCTTCGATCTCCTTACCGACCGGGCGAAGCGGGTCGAGCGACACCAGCGCGTCCTGCAGAATGAACCCGATCCGTCGTCCACGAATCGACCGCCAGCGCTTCGGCGAGAGTGCCGTGAGGTCGTCGTCGCCCAGACGGATGCTGTCGGCATCGACGACAGCATTGGTTCCGGTCAGACCGACGAGGGTGCGCGCTGTGACGCTCTTTCCCGAACCGGACTCGCCGACGATCGCAACGCACTGGCCCTCGCGCAGATCGAACGACACGTTTTTCACGACCGGCCGGACGGACCCGTCGCGCGAGAAGCCGACGTGAAGGTTGTCGACGCTCAGGCGCACCGGCAGTTCCTTATCGAGCGTAGTCAGCCGTGGGTCGGTGTGAATGTCAACGATGGTCATGCTGTCTCACCTTTCTCGAGGGAGGACTGGATGTGCTTGCCGAGAGTCGTCGCCGCGAGGGCGAGGACCACGATCACGAAGCCGGGAAGAACCACGAGCCAGCTGGCCTGGGTGATGTACGCTCGCCCCGCGTCGAGCAGGGCACCCCACTCCGACGATGGGGGAGCGACGCCGAGGCCGATGAACGCCATCCCCGAAGCCCAGACGATGGACTGGCCGACACCCATCGTGAAGATGGCGATGAGCGGGCGGAGCGAGTTCGGCAGGATGTGCTGACGGAAGATCGTGAAGCGGGAGTGGCCGAGCGCCCGAGCCGCTTCGACGTAGCCGGAGTTCTTCGACGACAGGATCTGACCGCGCACCATTCGCGCGTACCCCGGTGCCGAACCGAGTCCGACGGCGATGACAAGGGTGAGCGGCGACGCACCGAGGATCGACACGAGGAGCAGCGCGAGCAGCAGCGTCGGGAAGGCGAACAGCACCTCGATCACCCGGTTGACGACCCCGGCCGGGAAGCGTCCTGCGAGCGCGGCGATCGACCCGAGCACGACGGCGACGACAATGGCGAGCCCGGCAGCGCCAACACCGATGGCGAGCGATTCCCGGGTGCCGTAGACCACGCGGCTGAACAGGTCCCTGCCCGACTCGTCGGTGCCGAACCAGTGCGCGAGAGAGGGTGCCGAAAGCGCCGAGGCGAAGTCCATCGCGAGCGGGTCCTGGGCGGTGAGAACAGCCGGAGCGACCGCGGCGACGGCGAAGGCGCCGAGGGTGATCGCTGAGGCGGCGAAGCCGACGTGAACCCGGCGTCGGCGGGAGGTCGAGTTGGCGGTCCGTTCACTGACTGTGGTCATGATGTCGTGATCCTTGGGTCGATGATCGTGTAGGCGAGGTCGACGAGGAGGTTCGTGAGCACGTAGGCGGCGGCAACCAGAACCACGATGCCGGTGACAACCGGAAGGTCCTGGGAATCGACCGCCGCGATCAGCACTCGCCCGATGCCGGGCCGGGTGAAGAGCGACTCGGCGATGACGGCGCCCGAGATGGTTGAGCCGATCGCCCAGCCGGACAGTGTCACCGCAGGGAGGACAGCGTGCCGGAGCACGTGGCGAAGACGAATGCCGAGATCGCCCATTCCCCGCATGCGAGCGGTGACGATAAAGGGGGAGTCGAGCGACCGTTCGAACTCGGTGCGGGTCGCCTGACCCATGAAACCGGCGAGGGGAATCGCCAGGGTCAGCGCCGGGAGCACGATGCCGTTTGCGCCAGACCCGCCGATCACCGGGAACCAGCCGAGCCCGAGCGCGAACACGAGCAGCAGGATGATGCCCAGCCAGTACGGCGGGAGGCCAGCAGTGACTGTGTCGATTCCAGCACCCAGCGCGCGCACACGTGGTCCGCGGCCAGCGGTGAGCGTGACCCAGAAGACCATGATCACCCACGCCAGAACGAGGGTGACAGCGGTGAGGGTAAGCGTCGCCCCGACCTGCTCGGCGATGATGCCCCACACCGGCCGGTGCTGCTGGTATGAGACCCCAAGGTCCCCGCGGAGCAGGCCGCCGAGATAATCGAGGTACTGCACGACGATGGGGTTCTGCAGGCCATACTCGGCGTTGATCGGCGCGAGTTCCTCTGGAGTGCGGATCTGGGTCTGGCCGGCCCTGACGTTGAGGATCGTCGTCGCGCGGTCGCCGGGAAGTGCGACCTGGGCGAGGAACGCGGCGGTTGCCGCGCCCCACAGCACAACCACGGCACCAACGAGCTTGTCGATGACGTTCCGCGTGCGGGGGCTGAGCCGCTTGCGTGCCGCTTGAGGGGCATCCGTTTTCTTAGCCGACAAAGTATGCGTCATGGAACACCGGTCCTCCCTGCGAGCTTTCCTGCCAGACGTCCTTGAGGCTCGGGTTCACCGCGAGTGTCGACAGCCGGTCGTAAAGGCCAACCGAGAGTGCCCGATCAGCGATGTACTCCTGCGCTTCGCCGTAGAGAGCATTCTGTTCGTCAGCGTCGAGGGCGGAGTTGGCCCGCACGATCAGCTCTTCGAGTGCGGGGTCGTTGTAAAAGGCGGCGTTGGATGGGTTCGGCGATTCCGGCAGGTTTTGACGCCAGATGACGTACTGGATGCCGGCGTTCACGCTCGTCCAGTAGCCGACGGAAATGTCGTAACCGTCGACTCCGGAGTACTCGCCCGATGCCGCGGCGCTCGCCGGGATCGGAATGAGGTCGACCTTAAAGCCCGCTGCTTTGGCTTGTTCCTGAACGCCCTGGAGAATTGCGGCGCCGTCGGCATTGATGATTCGTCCGCCCGCGTACGGGAAGCGGACGTCGAGAGTCTCGCCGTCTTTCACCCGGTAGCCGTCGTCGTCGCGTTCGGTCCAGCCGGCTTCATCGAGGAGTTCGTTGGCCTTCTCCAGATCGAAGCTGTAGGCATCCGCTGCCTTCTCGCTGTATCCCGGTGTTGCCTGGCTGACCGCGCCGTTGCCCTCGTAGGGGATGACGCCCTTGCCGATGGTCTCAACGATGGTCTTGCGGTCGAGGCTGTAGACGAACGCCTTGCGGAGGTTCTCGTCGGTGAAGATGCCCTTCGCAGTGTTGAAGCTGATCTGCTGGGGACGACCGGGGGTGACGTATTTCAGCTGGTCGTACCCCTGCTCGCCAACGCCGGCCCACTCGATCGCCGGAACGTCGTAGATCGCATCGGTCTCGCCAGCGCGGAGTGCCGAGATCCGGGTGGTGGCATCGGAGATGAACTTCCAGTCGACCTTCTCCACGTAGGCGGGGCCGTCGTGCTTGGCGTTCGCGGGCGGGGAGGTGTAGTCGTCATTGCGGATCAATTCGATGTTCTCGCCGCGGTTCCACTCGCCGACGGTGAACGCGCCAGAGCCGATCGGTGCGGCGCAGTTCTCCTCATCGGTGCGGGTCTCGAGAGCCTGCTTCGACTGGATGCCGAAGTAGGCCTGGGTGAGGTTCTCTGCGAACAGCGGGTACGGCTTCGAGAGGTTCACCTTCACCGTGGTCTCGTCGACGACTTCCGCCGAGTCGTAATAGCCGCCGAGCCAGACGGCAGCTGTGCTGTTGCCGCCCGCCGCCCAGAAGTCGAAGTTGTAGGCGATGGCTTCGGCGTCGACCGGGGTGCCGTCGGTGAATGAGACGTCGTCCTTGAGCGTGAACGTCCAGCTGAGCTGGTCGTCGGATGCCTGCCAGGTTTCGGCGAGCCACGGGACGATGTTGTGGTCCTCGTCGAGGGAAACGAGGTTATCGAGTACCTGGTATGAGAGGTACGCCTGCTCGATCCAGCCGCCGTAGACGCACGCTGGCTCCTGCTGGTGACCGTACGTCACGGTGCCGCCCGTGAGTTGTTTGGCGTCGGCGGCCGGGGCGATCGATCCTCCGGCGGAGCAGCCGGAGAACACGAGCATCGAAGCGATGCCTGCCGCGATCAGCGGGACTGTCTTCAGTGTGTGTATACGCATGGAATCATGCCTTTCTCTGCCGGGGATTGTGAGGAGCCTATGGGCGCTCTCATACGCGCACCATGGCACTCGACACGAAACGCAACAAACGTCGGAGCGTGCAGCTTCTTCACTTAACTGAGATGGCAGCCGCTAAAGATGCGGCGATGAGGGAGGCAAATCGTGACCGACGCAAGAAAATTCAGATCTTTTCACCCGCATGATGACGCCATTTTTGAGCACTTCCAGCCGGCCTTCGACCGCATCCGTGCCGGGGCTATCGAGCGGGAGGCCGAGCGAAGACTGCCGGTCGAAGAGATTGAGTTGTTGCGAAACGCCGGCTTCGGCCGGCTTCGCGTGCCGAGGGAGTTCGGTGGGTTCGGTGTCAGCGTCGACCAGCTCACCGCACTTCTCATCGAGCTCGCTGCTGCCGACTCAAACCTGCCGCAGGCGCTGCGGGGTCACATCGGTTTCAGCGAATATGTGCTCGCCCACCCCGACGAGAGTTACCGGGCGCTGTGGTTCGAACGGATCGTGGCTGGTGCGCTCGTCGGCAACGCGGAGAGCGAGCGCACGGGAACCTTCGGCGCTCCTTCGACGACCGTGCGGAGAACTCGCGACGGGTGGCGGCTGACCGGTACGAAGTACTACACGACGGGGTCGCTGTATGCCGACTGGATCCTCGTGAGCGCCGCTCTCTACGACTCGGACGGGAGCGAGCCCGTGCGTGCTGTCGTGCAGGTGAACGCTCGGGCGCCAGGAGTTACTGTGTTCGACGACTGGGACGGATTCGGCCAGCGGCTCACCGGATCGGGCACCACCGAGTTCGTCGATGTTGAGATCGATCCGCGGTTCGTGCACCCGCAGCGAGCGGACAACGCGGGTCGCACTGTGCTGCACGCCGTTTACCAGCTCGTGCACCTGGCTACCCTCGCAGGCATTGGCCAGGCAGCACTCGCCGAGATCTCGACATTCGTGAAGGGGAAGACGCGCAACCTGTTCAATCCCGCGACCCCTCCCACCGAGGACCCGGTGGCGCTCCAGATCATTGGCGAGAGCTTCGGCGTCGTCGAGACGGTCAGGGCTACCGTGCTGGCAGCAGCAGCAACCGTTCACGGGGTGAGTGATCGCCAGCTCGCCGACCAGACAACCGATGAGGATTTCGCCCGTGCCGAGGCGCACGTATTCGGTGTGCAGGCAACGGTGATCGACCTCGTACTGCGGCTCTCGTCGCGCATTTTCGAGGTCGGGGGAGCCTCGGCCACAGCTGAATCGCGTCGGCTCGATCGGCTGTGGCGGAACGCCCGAACTGTGGCGTCACACAATCCCGCGATCTACCGCCAGCAGGCCGTTGGCGACTTCGTGCTCAACGGAGTGGCCCCGTCAGCTCGGACGGGAGCGCTGTTGGCACAGCGCGCGGCGGAAGTCGCTCCTGTCGCGTGACCGCGTGAGAGGTCCGCAGGGGATCGTGCGGATATCAGGCGAGTTTTCGCAGGTCCTGATAACCGCGCATCGTCCTCATAACCGCGAGACGGCCTGGTAACTCGACCTGCTGCGCGGCGGGTGCCGGCCTAGTCCTCCGAGTCGCCCTTCGGGCCCTTGGGAGCCTTGTCTTTGCCCTTGTTGCCTGGGCCGTTCCCGTTCCCGGGTCCGTTCCCATTCCCGGGACCCTCGTCGTCGCCGATCTCGTCATCACCGTCATCGACGACCGGCGCGGTGGGCTCAACCGGTGCGGGGGTGATCTCAGGCTCAGGAGCGGGTGGGGGCGTCGCGGCGGCGATGGCGGCGTCAACGTCGGCGAGCACGGCGGAAAGAGCCGCGTCGATGCGCTTGTGCCTGGCGAATGAAACGGTGCCGTTCGCGGCGGCCTGCTCGAGTTCGGTGTCGAATCCGGTAAGAGTGTCTCTAGCCAGTTGCAACTCGCCGTCGGCAACGGCCTGCGTGACGGTGAGCACCGTGGCCTGGAACTTCTCGGCGGTCTCGGCGTCGAGGTCGGGCGGGCTCGCCTGGCAACCGGTCAGCACGCCGACGGCCAGTGCGATGCCTGCGGCGAGCGAGGTCACGCGAGTCAGGCGCGGGGATGTGCGGGCGATGGCGCTCACGGTGTCACACTCTCCTGAAGTTCGTCGAGGTGCTCGCCGATGGTGCCGGGCACCGCCGGGTATTCGACCGGTGTCGGCTCGGTCGCCCCGCTCACGGCGATGACGATGGCGACCACAACGGCCACGATCACCGCGCCAGCCGCTGCGACCATAGTGGCCGTCAACCGGATGCGTCGACGCGGCTTCGCAGGCTGCGCCGGCGAGCTCGAGGCATCCGTCATCGGTGACGTCACAGCGGTCGCACCAGGCTCATCGACCGGCCGCGGCTCGAGCAGGGCGGTCGTCGAAGCGCCCAAACCGGCAGCGGCGGGAAGCAGCTTCGTCGGCGTCGCGGGCTCTGAACCGCCGACGAGCATGGCCGCGGTTGAATCGTTTTCGGGGTCGACGCTCGAACGATACGACTCCAGCCGGCGGATGCCACGAAGCGCGAGCGCGACCTCGTGGGCGGTCGGGCGGTTTTCGGGGAGCCGTGCGGTCATGGCCAGCAGCGTCTCGGTCAGCAGCGGGTCGAGGTGGTCGGGAATCTCGGGGTCGCGGGTGAGCGGGGCAAGCGCCGCTTCCTGGCCGGGTCCCGAGAACACACGCTTCCCGGTCGCGCACTCGAGAAGCACGAGACCGAGTGAATAGACGTCGCTCGGCGGGCCGACCTCGTCACCACGGGCCTGTTCAGGGCTGAGGTAACCGGCCGAACCGACAGTGAAGTGCGTCGCGGTGAGCCGGGTGCCGTCGACGAGACGCGCGATCCCAAAATCGCTGAGCTTGGGATGTGGACGGGTGTCGTTGCCCGCCGTGTGCGCGAGCAAAATGTTGGCGGGCTTCACGTCCCGGTGAACGACGCCGCGCTCGTGGATGTAGTGGAGGGCATCGGCCAGGTCGGCACCGATGTGTCGGGTGTCGTCTTCGCTGAACGCGCCGGCGGTGAGCCCGTGGCGAAGGTCTGAGCCGCGGATCAGTTCCATCACGAGATACGACCGCGGATGCAGCGGGTCGCTCTCGTCGGTGCCCGCGTCGAGCAGCACCACGAGGCCGGGGTGGGTCAGGCTCGCGAGCAGCGAAATCTCACCCTGCTGGCGACGAAAGTCAGCGGGCGTTGCGGATGCCACCGAGAAAAGTTTGACGGCGACGTCACGCTGAAGAGACTCATCGCGTGCACGGTATACCGACGCCATTCCGCCGGCGCCAACCATCGACAGAAGTCGGTATCGGCCCGACAGGGTCAGGTCGATCGCCGGTGCTGGTGTGGTTTCTGTCATGGGGCCTTCCCTCGAGCCCATGCTACGTTGGATGAGCAGAGCGCCGGAATGGTTCGGAGCATCCCTCGCGGGATGCTAGTCTCTACTGGTGCCATTTCGTATGGCCACGCTCCGGTAGCTCAGTGGTAGAGCACTTCCTTGGTAAGGAAGAGGTCGTCGGTTCAAACCCGACTCGGGGCTCGTTACTTTCTCGGTAAGCCCGGGCGAAGTTTCGCGGCAGGGTAGCTCAGTTGGTGAGAGCGCACGACTCATAATCGTGAGGTCGCGGGTTCGAATCCCGCTCCTGCTACGGGGAAAGGCCCTCAAGCCTCTTCCCACTTGAACCCCAAGGTCTCGCCACCTTGGGGTTTTTCTGTGTCGCGGTACTTGCGCACTGCACGCAATCGCGACAGAGTGCAACCCCGGTAAACGTTCAGCCTTTCACGTCGTAAAATCGGTAGGTACTCGGCGTCGCCGAGGTCGAGAGGGAGTCTTTTTTGGCCGGCAACGCAACGACCACGCATCGCAATGTCGCGTTGCTCTCTGTATCGTCGACACTCGCGTCCCGTGTCACGACCTCTGAGGAGATCGATGCGCGCCTGAAGCCGGTGCTCAAGCGGCTCAAACTGCCGCAGCGGCTTCTCCAGCGCGTGGCCGGCGTGCACGAGCGACGCAACTGGGAGGGCGACCAGACCTTCTACACCGCCGCCATCGATGCGGGGAAGCGCGCCATGGCATCCGCCGGCATTACGCCGGACAAAGTCGGCATGCTCATCAACACCTCGGTGACCCGCAAGCACCTTGAGCCGAGTGTTGCCGTCAAGATGCACGACGGCCTCGGCTTGCCGTCATCGGCGATCAACTTCGACATCGCCAACGCGTGCCTCGGCTTCGTCAACGGAATGACGCTCGCGTCACAGCTCATCGACGCAGGCCAGATTGAGTACGCCGTCATCATCGACGGTGAAGACGCCGATGAGATTCAGGACAACACAATCGAACGGCTTGGCCGCCCCGACATCGACCGCACCCAGTTCATGAGCGAGTTCGCAAGCCTCACGCTCGGCTCCGGTGCCGCAGCTGCCGTGCTCGGTCGCGCCGACGACAACCCGAACGGCCACCGCATCCTCGGCGGCGTCACCCGCGCGGCGACCCAGTTCAACGAGCTGTGCGTCGGAAGCGTCGACGGCATGTTCACCGACGCGAAGGCGCTGCTCAAGGGCGGAATGCAACTCGTCACCTCGGCCTGGAAAGACGCACGCACCGACTGGAGCTGGGCCTCGATGGACCGCTACATCATGCACCAGGTCTCCGACGTGCACACCAACGCGATCATCAAGGCGATCGGCATCGACCGTGAGCGGGTTCCGCTGACGTATCCCACACTCGGAAACGTCGGACCCGCCTCCATCCCGATCACCCTCGCGTCCCAAGCCGACAGCCTCAATCGCGGCGACCGCGTGCTGCTCATGGGCGTCGGTTCTGGCCTCAACACGGCAATGATGGAACTCGCCTGGTGAGCTTCCGGCTGCCACGTGCGGCTGAGCAGCGCTCGCCCGCGACCCTTCCTCCGCGCGGCCTCGACGGCCTCGATCCCGCCTTCTCCCGGATCGTGACAACGACGGATGCCGCGGCATCCGTTTCACACGACTGGCACGTTCTCGACAACGCCGACCGCCTCGCTGACCTCGGTGTCACCCCGGTCGGCACCATTCTGTGCGTCCACGGCAACCCGACCTGGTCGTACCTGTGGCGTCGTCTCGTCTCCGAGGCGACGGATGCCGCCGCGAACGGCGGCGAGGCGTGGCGCGTGATCGCTGTCGACCAGTTGGACATGGGGTTCTCCGAACGCACGGGCGAGCGTCGCCCGCTCACGCAGCGTGTGCGCGACCTCGGTGCGCTCACCGAAGCGCTCGAGCTCGAAGGCTCCGTCTTCACACTCGGGCACGACTGGGGCGGCGTCGTCTCGCTCGGCTGGGCCGTCGACCACCCCGACCTGCTCGCCGGCGTCATGATGCTCAACACGGCAGTGCACCAGCCGGAGTCAGATGCGATTCCCGCGCCGTTGCGCCTCGCGCTGCAGCCGGCGCTGCTCGGCAACGCAACGGTCGCGACCCCCGCGTTCCTCGAGACGACGCTCGCGCTCGCGCACCCGCCGCTGCCGAAGTCGGTGAAGGACGGCTACCGCGCGCCGTACCGCGACGCGAGCAGGCGCGGAGGCATGGGCGGGTTTGTCGCCGATATCCCCGTCGACGCCGACCACGAGAGCTTCGCCGAACTCTCCCGCATCTCGTCCGGTGTCGCTCAGCTCACCGTTCCCGCGCTCATGCTGTGGGGTCCGCGCGATCCGATCTTCAGCGACAAGTATCTCGACGACCTCATTGACCGGCTGCCGCACGCCGACGTGCACCGCTTCGAAGGTGCCGGTCACCTCGTCGCGGAAGACGTGGACTACGCGGGCGCCGTCCTGACCTGGCTGGCCGATGGCATCCGCTCTGCGGGTGCCGAATCCGCCGCTGTGTCGACCGATGACGACCGCCGGCCACTGTGGCACTACCTCGACGAACTGCGCGACAGTGACGAGACCGTCGTCGTCGACATGGTGCCGCCGACGGGCGACGAGCCGCGGGTGGTGTCCTGGAAACTGCTGTCGCGCCGGGTGCGGCAGATCGCTGCCGGACTCAGTGCTGTCGGTGTGACAAAGGGCGATCGGGTGTCGCTGCTGATCCCGCCGAGCGCCGACCTCGTCGCCGTGCTCTACGCGTGCCTTCGGATCGGCGCGATCGTCGTCGTCGCTGACGCCGGCCTCGGACTCAAGGGGCTGACCCGCGCCGTGCGCGGCGCGTGCCCCGACCACATCATCGGTGCGGCAACCGGTCTCGCCGCTGCGCGCGCGCTCGGCTGGCCCGGGCAGAAGATCTCGACGGCGACCTACCCGAAGCCCGTGCGCCGTGCGCTCGACGTGTCGTACTCGCTGTCCGACCTGATCTCGCTCGGCTCGGACGAGATTCTGCCGGAGCCACCAGCGCCGACCGACACCGCTGCCGTGCTCTTCACCTCCGGATCGACGGGCCCGGCGAAGGGCGTCGTCTACACGCACGCCCAGCTGTCGGCCGTGCGCGATGCGCTCGCCGCGCAGTACGGCGTTGGCGTTGGGACGGGGCTCGTCGCCGGGTTCGCGCCGTTCGCGTTGCTCGGGCCCGCGCTCGGCGCCCGATCGGTCACGCCGGACATGGATGTGACCTCGCCGAAGACACTCACCGCGACAGCTGTCGCCGCAGCGGTTGCCGCCGTCGACGCCACGGTCGTGTTCCTGTCGCCCGCCGCCGTTGCGAACGTCGTCGCGACCTCGGACGCACTGACCGACGCCGACCGCGACGCTCTCGCCGGTGTCGAGCGGTTCCTCTCCGCTGGCGCACCGGTTTCAGAACCCCTGCTGGCCGCGATCTCGGCGCTCATGCCGAACGCATCAGCGCATACCCCGTACGGCATGACCGAGGGGCTGCTGATGACCGACATCACGCTCGACGGCATCCGTTCTGCTGCAACGGATGCCGGTGCCGGCGGCGTCTGCGTCGGCACACCGGCCGGCGTCACCCGCGTGCGCATCGCGCCCCCCGGCGCGACCGGCCGTTCGACCGAAGAACTCACCGACGAGCC
>JAZQRG010000463.1:0-8066 GCA_045629445.1 Mycetocola sp.
GTCCTCATGGTCGAAAGTCGCACATGAGGACGGCGGATCCTGGCACCGGGCGAAGAACATCACAAAGCGGCGTCATCCATGTCCACCAGCAGTTTCGAGCCGGATTGCAGCAGGTCGAACCAAGCGTCGGTCTTCGGCAGCTCGTACTCGAAGAAGTACGACGCCGCGAGCCGCTTGCCGTCGAAGAACGCACCTTCTTGGCCATCCACCGCCAGCATCTGATCCAGCCACAGCCAGGCGACCACCAGGTGCCCCATGGCCTCCAGGTAGTGGAATGCGTTCGCGAGGCGCGTCTCCGAGTCCTCGATCGAGAGCAAGTGCGCAGTGACCTGCTCGGCGCGTTCGGTTGCGGCCAGCAGCGCACTAGACCATCCGGGGTGGTCCGACTCGACCCGGCCTGCGGTCGAACGGATCCTCGCGAGGAGCAGCTTCAGCCCCTCACCACCCCGCATAGCGACCTTGCGACCCAGCAGGTCCTTGGCCTGGATCCCGTGAGTTCCTTCGTGAATCGGGTTGAGCCTGTTGTCCCGCCAGAACTGCTCCACCGGGAACTCCCGGGTGTAGCCGTAGCCACCGAGCACCTGGATCGCGTGGTCGTTGGCGACCAGACCCCATTGAGATGGCCAGGTCTTGACGATCGGGGTCAGCACGTCCAGCAACAGCGCCGCTTCCCCACGCTCCTCGGCGGACTGCGAGGTCAGCTCGTCGTCGAGAACCCGTGCGGCGTAGAGCACCAAGGCGGTCGCGCCCTCGGCATAGGCCTTCGAGGCCAGGAGCATCCTTCGCACGTCGGCGTGCTGCACGATGGGCACCATCGGACTGGTCGGATCTCCACCCTTGCCGAGCCGTCCCTGCGGCCGCTGGCGCGCGTATTCCACAGCGTGCAGGTAGCTGGTGTATCCAAGCGCAGCCGCACCGGCACCTACCGAGATGCGGGCCTCGTTCATCATGTGGAACATGTAGGCCAGCCCCCGGCCTTCCTCGCCGATGAGGTATCCGACCGCGCCCGCTCGACCATCGGGGGCATGGTCGTCGCCGCCGAACTCAAGGACGGTGTTCACAGTCCCCCGGTAGCCCATCTTGTGATTCAACCCGACCAAGGAGACCGCATTCCGCTCTCCCAGCGAGCCGTCGTCGTTCACGAGGAACTTTGGGACGGCGTACAAGGACAGGCCCGACACGCCTGCCGGACCACCGTCGTACCGGGCAAGAACCAGCGCGACGATGTTCTCGCTCAGGTCGTGCTCTCCGCCGGAGATCCACATCTTGGTGCCGAAGATCCGGTGGCGGCCCTCCGTCTCGGGGACCGCGCGGGTGGTCACGTCTCCGAGGGACGATCCGACATCGGGCTCCGAGAGGCACATGACTCCGAAGAATCGGCCATCGGCGATCGGACGCGCCAAGCGGTCCACCAGATCGTCCGATGCATGTGCCGCCAGCAGGTTGAGCGCGCCCATGCTCAGCAGCGGGTACCCGGATGTGCCGGCGTTCGCCGCCTGGAACCACATGAAACAGGCGCGCTGCACAGCGTGCGGAAGCTGAAGCCCTCCCAACGCCTCGTCGAGGGTCGCGGAGGTCAGTCCCGCAGCGTTGAAGGCCTCCAGTGCAGCCTTCACTTCGGGGATGATGTGCACCCGCAGACCGTCGAACGTCGGCTCGTTCTGATCATTCAACGCGTTGTGCGTCGCGAACTCATTCGTTGCGAGTTGCTGGGACACGTCGAGAAAAGCATCGAAGGTGTCACGCGAGTGCTCTCTGTACCGCTCGCGGCTGCAGAGGCCCTCGACATCGAGCCAGTCGTAAAGCAGAAAGCTGAGGTCGCGCGCGGAATGGATCGTGCTCACATCGACAGCCCGCCATCGACGTTCAGGACCACACCGGTGATGTAGCCGGCCTCTTCTGACGCGAGGAAGGCGATCGCCGCGGCCATCTCCTCCGGCTGGGCGAACCGGCCGAGCGGAATACCAGCCGCAATCTCGGCCAGCTTCTCCGGAGGAATCCCCGCAACCATCCGAGTCTCGGCATTCGGCGAGATCGCGTTCACGGTGATCCCGAAGCGAGCCAGCTCCTTCGCGGCCGTCTTGGTGAAGCCGATGATGCCTGCCTTGGCGGTTGCATAGTTCGCCTGGCCGGTGTTGCCGTGCTGACCGGTGTAGGACGTCACGTTGACCACGCGTCCGTAGTTCTGAGCCCGGAAGTGCGGGACGCAGGCGCGGGTGAACCGGAACGTCCCGCCCGCATGGACGGCCAGCACGGACTCCCAGTCGTCGTCGTCCAGCTTCCACAGCATCTTGTCGCGCAGGATCCCCGCATTGTTGACCAGCACGTCGATGCGGCCGGTCTCAGTAACCACTGTCTCCACAGCGCGGCTGACATCTTCGGTCGAGGCCACGTTGGCCGTGATCGTGCGGCAACCGGTGTCGCTGGCGGCATCCGCCAGCATCTGCTCGTCCAGATCGATCAGGAACACGTCAGCACCTGCGGTGGCGAAGAACCGCCCCAGCTCGCGGCCGATCCCCTGCGCGCCACCCGTCACGACGACCGTCCGGCCGGTGTAGTCAAAAGTCAGGTTGCTCATAATCCCGTTCCTCAGATCAGCTGGATAGTGGTGGCGTTGGCTCGCCCGCCGCCCTCGTCACCGGATTCTACACACGTTTGTAAAGGTCACGTCACTTTTATTTCTGGTGGGTTAGTACCGACCGCCTAACGGCGCAGCAGTAACATCCTCTCCACCACAAAGCGCCGAGGAGCACCCATGGCACGGCTCAGTCCACCCAGTCATATCGGGGACGTCCCGACTGCTCCCCCGACGGCCAAGGGCAAGGACACCCGCCGACGCATTATCGAGTGCGCCACCGACCTGTTCGCGCAGCGCGGATACGCGGGGGTGACCGTCAACGACATCACGCGGGCTGCCGGACTTTCACCCGGTGCGTTCTACCGATACTTCACCGACCGCTACAGCCTGACGGTGGAGCTTCTCGAAGAGCTGACGACCAACGCCTTTCTCGAGTCTGGTGCCGTCGCAGACCAAGGAGATCCGTCCGCTACGGTCCAGGGTTCAACACTGCGCTACTTCGAGTACTACCGCGATCACAGCGCGCTGTTCGGGCTCCTTGTCGAGCTGTCGCAAAGTGACGACGCCGTCGCCGCTCTATGGGAGACGTCCCGTACGGCCTTCTACCGCCGGATCGCCCGCTCCTTGCATCGAGCCATGGAAGACGGGTCAATCCGGCAAGACCTCGACCCAGACATCGCTGCGGAACTTCTCGGAAGCATGACCGAGTTCTACGCGTTCCAGCGCTTCGTCCTGCGGAGCTCGTCCGTCAAGTCAGCCGACTTGACTGTAGCCGCGCGGACCATCGCCGAGCTTTGGCTCCGAGGAATCCAGCGACCCTGAAATCAGCATCTCGCGGGGGCACAGTGGGACAGCCGCCGGCGACGTTGCAGATCGAGCTCGTCGAGGGCGGCGCTCGTGTGGGACCCGACACCCAGATGTCGCGCATGCGCGAGGTCGGCCACCGTGTCGACGTCCAGTCTCGCGCGAAGATCGACCTCAACCACGCGCTCCCCTCTCAAACGGACGTGCGTGTCGGCGGAGCGCGGACCATACCCAACCTTCAGATCGCCCGGCCTCGCTCCCCAACTCAAGGTCGTGCCTCGGCCGCCAGCGTCCGGAACGAATGCCGCAGCATGGGGAATCATCAGATCGATCGTCTCGTCGAGCACACGGCTCGTCAGCGACGGGAGATCCCCGGGCACGACGAGAATCGGATTGTCAGGCCGTCGCGTCTCCCCCCACCGCCGACCGGATCTGATCGCAAGGTTCAAGCTATCGGCTGAAAGCAGCGGGCGATCCGACATCAGGTCGCCTCCCAGCCGAATGACCGTAGCGCCGAGCTCTGCCTCCGCCGTCACCACCACCATGCGAGCAACCCGAGCTGATCCGGCAACCGCATCCAGCACATCGAGAGTGAAGGCGCGCGAAAGGTGGTACCGGGCCTCGACATCCACGTCCAGGCCAGTCTTGTCCAAGCGCCACGGCCGAACCGGGATGACGACCGTGACGTTGCCTCGATCGGCTCCCATCGTCATCAGAAGACCGAGCCGGGATTGAGGATGCCGTGAGGATCCAGTGCTGTCTTGATACGTAGATTCAGCGCCATCGCGTCCGCACCGAGATACTCGCCGAGCCACTCCTTCTTGAGCCTGCCCACGCCATGCTCGCCCGTGATGGTCCCGCCGAGGGCGATCGCCAGATCCATGACCTCTCCGTATGCGAACTGCGCTCGCGACGCTTGGTCGAGGTCAGCCGGATCGAACACGATCAGCGGGTGGGTGTTGCCGTCGCCGGCGTGGGCGATGACAGCAATCATCACATCTCGGCGTGCCGCAATCGCCTCGATACCGCGCACCAGCGCTCCAAGCGCAGGAAGGGGAACACCCACGTCCTCGAGCAGTAGTGACCCCTTCTGCTCGACTGCCGGTATCGCCGTCCGCCGAGCGACCACGAACGCCTCACCGGTCTCCGCGTCGTCGGTGGAGAAGACCTCGGTGGCACCATGCGCCTCGCAGATCGCCCCAATCTGGTCAATTTCCGCCGCCGCACATGCGTCCGGTTCGTCGGACTGGATCACGAGCATGGCCTCAGCACCTCGGTCGAGGCCCATCTTCGTGACGTCTTCGACAGCATTGATCGAGGCCTTGTCCATGAACTCCAGCATCGACGGCCGCATGACTCGTGTGATGTCGAGAACGGACTGGGTGGCGCCGTCCAGCGACCCGAACGTGGCGACGAGCGTGGCTGGCGGCCGCTGCGCGGGGATCAGCCTCAGCACGATCCGCGGGATGATGCCCAGCGTCCCCTCGCTTCCGACGAACAGCTTCGTCAGCGAGAGCCCGGCCACGTCCTTCAGGCGTGGGCCGCCCAGCTCGACGGCTGTTCCATCCGCCAGGACGACCGTCATCCCGAGTACGTAGTCGGTCGTGACGCCGTACTTGACGCAGCACAGACCGCCGGCGTTGGTGGCCACGTTGCCACCGATGCTGCAGAACTCGTAGGACGACGGGTCAGGCGGGTACCAGAGACCATGAACGGCGGCGGCCGCCTTGACCTCTGCGTTGAGAAGCCCTGGCCCGACGACTGCCGTGCGGGTGACCGGGTCGACCGCGATCTCCCGCATCCGCTCGGTCGAGAGGATCAGGCAGCCGTCGATCGCCGAGGATCCACCTGAGAGACCCGAACCGGCACCTCGGGGGACGACGGCGATGCCGTGCCGACCGGCGAATCGCACGGCCGCCTGCACCTCTTCGGTGCTCTCGGCTCGAACCACCGCGAGCGGCACCCCGGCATGCGGGTCGTTGGCCCGGTCCCAGCGGTAGCTCGTCATGCGATCCGCATCGATCACCACGCGCCCGGCCGGGAGTGAATCGACCAGTTCGGACACGTCTACGTCCTTGACCCCCGGCATGTTCACTCGCCCGCTCTCCCCGCGTTCGAAGCCTCTACATCTTGTACTGAACGGTACAGGTAGCAAATGTTGACTGTCAAAGTCCAAGATGCGCCGCGGGGTCGAGGTCAAGGAGTGCTGATGTCACCCGCAATCCTGGCTGCGGCCTCGCGCAGTAGGGGGACAGCGGCCTCGACGATGTCGTCGGTCATGCGCGTCACCGGCCCGGAGACCGAGACGGCCATGAACCCCGACAGGTCCGATGCAATCGGCACAGCGACACACCGGACGCCCAGCTCCTGCTCCTGCTCGTCGAGCGCGTACCCCTTGTCGCGGATGTCTTGAAGGGCCGCACCCAGTGCCGAGCGATCCGTCAGCGTGTGCGGCGTGTGCGCCGTCAAACCGACCCGGCGCACGATGCCGTCCACCTGGTCGTCGGAAAGCTGGGCGAGCAGGGCCTTGCCCACGCCGGTGCAGTGCATCTCGACGCGCCGGCCCACTTCGGTGAACATGCGCATCGAGTGGCGGGACGGAACCTGCGCGACATACTCGGCGTGGTCTCCTGACAGGACTGCGAGGTTGGCCGACTCCCCCAGAGTCGCCACCAGGTCGGCGAGAACAGTGTCGGCGTTGGTCCCGACCAGAGCCCCTGCCGCCGCCCCCACCGGTATGAACCTGAAGCCCAAGGCGTATCGACGGCTCGGCATCTGGCGGACATATCCACGCTCGACCAGTGTGCGCAACAACCGATGGATCGTAGGAAGAGGGATGTCGCACCGCGCGGCGATCTCACCGATGGCCAGCTGCCCTCCGGCAGACTCCAGGATCTCCACCAGGTCGAGCGCCCTGTGCACCGACTGCACACCGGAGGCGGCTCGCGAGGTCGGCCCCGCAGATGCGGACGACTGGACCATGACTACTCCCCTGCTGCTCAGAAGATGGCGCCGCACCACACTCTCACGGATGAACAGGGCTCGGTTGACAGGACTGCCCCCTGCCGCCTACTTTTCATAATCAAAGCATGCTCTTCCACGATGTGGAAAGATATCGATCAAGGTTTTGGAGACGGATGTGACGGATCGCGTGAAGATCGCTGGAATCGATGTGGCCGAGTCGCTATTTCGATTCATCGAGGATGAGGCTCTGCCCGGGTCGGGTGTCGAGAGCCCGACGTTCTGGACCGGTCTTGCCGCGATCATCCACGATCTCGCGCCCAGGAATCGCGAGCTGTTGGAGCGGCGCGAGGACCTGCAGCGCCGGCTCGACGACTACCACCGTCAGCAGCCCGGCCAGCCTGAGCCTGCGTCCTACACGGCATTCCTGCGCGAGATCGGTTACCTCGTCGACGAACCTTCCACGGTAGACGTGACGACGTCCGGTGTCGACACCGAGATCAGCGTCCAGGCCGGCCCTCAGCTGGTGGTGCCGCTGCTGAACGCGCGATTCTCCACGAACGCAGCCAATGCTCGATGGGGATCGCTCTACGACGCCCTCTACGGCACCGACGCGATCGATTCATCCGGCGACCTGGCATCCGGTACGTCCTACAACGCCCGGCGCGGTGCCGCAGTCGTGGAACGAGCGAAGCGAGCTCTGGACGACATAGCGCCACTGACCGCTGGCTCCCACCTCGACGCCTCGTCCTATGCGATCGACGAGGACGGTCTTTCCGTCACCATCGACGGCGCCGTCTCCCGACTGGCAGACCCGACGCTCCTCGTGGGGTACCGCGGCTCGACCAGCGCACCAGAAGCCGTCGTTCTTCGTCACCACGACCTGCATCTCGAGATCCTCGTGGACCGCGAACACTCCATCGGGAGCAACGATCCCGCCGGTGTGAAGGACATCATTCTCGAGGCCGCACTCACGTCGATCATGGACCTCGAGGACTCCGTCGCGGCGGTGGACGCGGACGACAAGGTGGTGGGGTACCGCAACTGGTTGCAGCTGATGCAAGGCACGTTGACCGAGGAGGTCACCAAGGCCGGCCGTTCCTTCACCCGGACCATGAACCCCGATCGCACGTTCACCGGGCTGAACGGTCAGACCGTGACGCTGCCGGGTCGCGCCCTGATGTTCATCAGGCAGGTCGGCCACCTCATGACGACGGACGCAGTTCTTGACCAACACGGCAACGAGGCCCCCGAGGGCATCGTGGACGCGCTCGTCACCGCCCTGGGCAGTGTGCACGACATCCGTGGACATCGCAGCTTGGCAAACTCGCGCGTCGGCGCCATGTATGCGGTCAAGCCGAAGATGCACGGGCCCGACGAAGTTGCGTTCGCGGTCGAGTTGTTCGCCAGGGTCGAGGAAGTCCTCGCGCTCCCGCCGCTGACCATCAAGGTCGGGATCATGGACGAGGAGCGCCGGACGACGCTGAACCTCAAGGCCTGCATCGCCGCCGCAGCAGATCGCGTCGCCTTCATCAACACCGGCTTCCTCGACCGCACAGGCGACGAGATCCACACCTCGATGCACGCCGGTCCGGTCGTCCTCAAGGCAGACATGAAGCGCGAGACGTGGATCGAGGCGTACGAGGCCTCGAACGTGGACATCGGCCTGGAGTGCGGGCTCAGCGGTCGTGCGCAGATCGGCAAGGGCATGTGGGCGGCTCCC
>JAZQRG010000464.1:0-12813 GCA_045629445.1 Mycetocola sp.
CAGCTTGGTTCCGTCCGCGAGGAGGACTGTCTTGTCCATCGGGCTGAGTTTCTCGGCCCGAGCACCGAGGTACAGATCGAGGTCGAGCGCCTCCAGCTCCATTGGTTGCAGAAGCTGCAGACTGCTGTCGTCAAAGTCCCGGGTCAGGAACTTTTTCGATAGCGGCGGCCGGTCTCCGGGGAGAGACTCGTCCGCTTCGACCAGCGACAGCGAGCCGGAGAAGCCGGATGCGCGCAGCGACTCCGCGGCGCGCTGTCCCGCGAGAGATCCACCCACGATGACGACGCGCGAGGAGCCGTCATTCATGCCTCGACCAGCAATGCCTTGGCGGGGCAGTCCCGTGCTGCGCGCTTCAGCTTGGCGATGTCCCGCGAACCGGGCTCCAAGACGATGACCTTGTCGTCGGCGCCGAGATCGAAATCTTCGGGCGACGCAATCACGCAGTTGCCGTATCCCTGGCACTTTGCGAGGTCAACCAGAACCTTCATTGTTCCTCCGTCATTTGCTACGTCTTCAGCGGTGAAGTCACTCTCATCAATGAGTGTCGACATGGCGTGCAGCAAATGTAGCGTGCACTAACAAAACATGCAAGGTGATGCATGATCGAGAACTAACTTAGGGTCATGACGCGTTAGATACGGATGGTCAGACTGTGAAACACTTCCCCGATGACCCCCGCCGATTCCTCGACGATCGTTCAGCTTCCGCGACGTCCCGGGGGGTGGGCCACCTGGAATCGCATCCTCGATGCAGGTGTCGCTCTCCTGGAGGATTCCGGATACGAGTCCTTCACCATCGCGGAGATCTGTAAGCGCGCCGAGGTGGCACCTCCCACGCTGTACCAGCGGGTCAAGTCCAAGGACGCGCTGTTCCTGGCGGTCTACGAGCACGGCGTAGCCCGGCTGCGACGGGACCAGGAAGTCTTCCAAGACGACAAGCAATGGGAAGTGCTGCCCCCGGCGGAAGCAGTCCGCACCGCAGTGACGGAACTGATTCGGATTCTCGAGAAGCACGGGGCATTCCTCAGGGCAGTGGTGGGAGTATCCCTCACCGATCCCGAAGTTCGTCGCCGGGGTTCCGTCTATGGCCGCGAACTAGGTGAAAGATTCGCCAAGCGAGTGATGATCGCCTCCGAGGTCATCTCCCACCCGGACCCGTTGGAGGCCGCGTACTCGTGCTTCACGATGGTGCACTCGGCGACCATCATGCGGATGGTCTACGGCGCCGACTTCGCCACGCCTCGCCCCGTGGACGACTCGACCTTCATGGCGCGCCTCAGCGACGGGGCGATCCGCTACCTTCTCGCGGACTGGGCGTTCCCGGGCACACCCGCCGGAGCCGTGGTACGGCCCTCGTCGACCGGGATTGAGCCACCGACGGCGACGGACGGTTCTGTTGGCACGAGCCCGTCCGCTCATCGCGTCGAATGAAACTCACGCAGCGCGTATCGCCATTCTGAGGGCCGGAGGACCCGAGATAGTAGGGTCGATACATGTCTCTCGAACACGTGATTCTCGGCTGGTTGAGCACGGGCCCCGGCTCGGGGTATGACCTCGTGAGGGCGATGGACTTCGGTGTGAACTGGTTCTGGACAGCACCGCACAGCCAGATCTATCCCAAGCTGAAAAGCCTCGAGGAGCGGGGACTGGTCGAATCCGAGTCCACAGTCGTGGGCGAGCGCCTAGAGAAGCGGATCTATTCGATCACGGAGGCTGGACGAGCCGAGATAGATGCATGGACGCGCAAGCCCCCCACCTATCCCGCGAATCGCGATGCGGAACGCATCAAGCTGATCTTTGGGGACACGGGCGACCTCGCAGCGCTCCGCACCCATTTCCTCACCCATTTCCAGCACTTCCAGGCGCGACGCGACTCGCTGAGGGAGTTTCTGTCGCAGATGACAAGCCGCCAGCATGCTCGGATCGAGAGCCGGATTGCCAACGCGCCCACCGATGCGCACGGCGAACTCACCCTCGCCGTCCGTGAATTCGCCTACCGGGGGGACATCCGACGGGCGGAGAACGAGATGGCATGGGCCCAGGACGCCTTGGATTGGCTCGATTCATTCGAAGCGCGGCGCGGCGTGACTGACGGCCGACTCTCGACCGATGGTTCGGCTCAACCGCAGAGCGGGTCCTCCGTGCGGGGAAGCACGGAGGACCCGCTCAGCAGCCCTTGAGGAATATCAGTCCCGCCAACGACCGCCGATGAATCCGACGACGGCATCGTTGAAGGCGGGAGCGCGCTCGATCATCGACCAATGCCCGCATCCGCTTAGAACCAACGCGTCGGATCCGAGAATCTCGCCACTGAGCTCCCACGTGCGCTCGGCAGGAATGACTTTGTCTTGCCGACCGTGCACAAGGAGCGTCGGCACAGTGATAGACGCCAGTTCTTCCGGGCGGAGCGGCACCGCATGACGGTCTCGCTCTCGGGCCGCCATGACGCGGCCCAACCGTCCGACCGCGATCTCGTACGTGGCGACGACTTGGCGTGCGGCGATCATCTCGTCGCTGATCAGGCGTGGATCCGTCACGAAGCTCTGAAACGCTTTTCGCAAGCCTTCCATGGAAACGTCGGGGTCCAGGTGCTGCTGAATCGCGGCCGTTCTCGCAGGGGCACCACCTGTGCCCATCGATATGACTCCGAGAACTCGGTCCGGGTGATCCACAGCCAGCTGCAGAGCGACCCACCCCCCGAGTGAATTGCCGACGATCCACGCTTTGTCGATCCCAAGCGCATCCAGCAGCCGAAGAGTGTGCTGGCCCCACTCGCGGATTCCATACTCCGCATCCTCGGGTTGGATCGTAGCGCCCCATCCGATCAGATCGATGGCGATGGCGCGGACATGACGACCGACCTCAGGCAGAGTGAGCCACCAGTTCGCGGCCGCGGACACTCCGGTCCCGGAGCCGTGGAGAAACACGACCGGCGTGCCGTTACCCACCTCGTGGTAATGCGTTACTTCACCGGGACCAGTCTCTATCCACAGGTCCTGGAGCCCGAAGAACTCGGGGGTGCGATATTCGGTTGTACCGATCTCGTTCATGATCGCGTCTTCTCCATGCTTTCTGTCGGGTGGCTCCGCTTGACCCCGCAGCGGATCCGTGTTCACGCGGAACAGGACAGGATCCCTGAGCTGCGGGGCTGAGCGTCCTATTCAGCGCTTGAGATGATCCCCATCCCAGTAATCCAGGAGGGAACCGGTTCATACCCAGTCCAGGCGATCGGCCCCGCCCATGCGCCAGCCGCTGCAGCCCACGTGCGAAGTTCACCCGCACCCGGCCCCGCGACCTCCTCGACGTCCTCACCGTCAAGGAAGCCAAGAACCGAGGGGTCCTTCAAAATCCGCGCGAGACAGTCCCGGTCCCATTCCTCCGCGATCTGCCCGGTTGCCTCACCGTTGCTGAGAGCGACAGCCTTTGCCTGCCGCCCCGCTTCCTTCTCGTCGACCTGCGCGCGACCGTGGACAAGGAACTCTCGCCACTCTTCGGTGATCGATTCGTCGAAGGCATCGATCGATGCCGGCCAGTGCGACATCCCACCTGAACCGATGACGAGCACACGCGCCTTCGACGCACTTGCTCGGATCGCGTCGCCCACAGCCTGCCCAAAGCTGAAGCTGCGAGCGAAGCTCGGCAAGGGCGAGCATCCCGAGTTGACGATGATCGGGATAATCGGGATATCGAGCTTGGGCACCAGCCGTGAGTACACCTGGGTGAGCCCGTGATCGATGCGCATATCGAGCGAAAGCGCTGGATCGAACCCGCGTTGGGTCGTACCGAAGAAGATGTCCTTCGCGAGTTCGGATGCGATCGGGAGTTCCCCGTTGGGCGTGAAGTAGTCCCCCACTCCCTGCACACGCT
Organism: Mycetocola sp.; assembly: GCA_045629445.1. Taxonomy (GTDB): domain Bacteria; phylum Actinomycetota; class Actinomycetes; order Actinomycetales; family Microbacteriaceae; genus Mycetocola_A. The sequence continues at coordinate 3,867 of JAZQRG010000464.1, forward strand.
CGATGCCGATGGCGAACGCGGGCAGGAGATCGTAGAACACTCCGCGCGCATGGTCAGGCCCGAAGATCACGATCGCATCGGGGCTAAGCCGCTCGACGATGGTCCGTGCGCGCTCGACGCTGGCGACGAACTCCGCGCCAGATTCACCGGCTTGCGGGTCTGGCTTCAAGTTCCAGAGGGGGGAGTGGGAAAGACTGATGTTGCCGATGACCTGTGCCATGATGAGCCTCCTGACGTTGGGGTTAGTCCTGCACGGCGGTGCCGCCGATGAGGGTGAACGCGACGATTGCCGCACGGTCGGTCCGGTTCGACCAGGCGTGACGGGTCCCGCGCTGGATCAACACATCGCCGGGGTGCATTTCGCGTTCTTCCCCGTCAAGCACGGCCCAGATGTCCCCCTCGAGCACGAGTGCGTAGTCGAGGGAGGGTGTCGCGTGGACCTGGTCTGAGGGACCATCGGGCCGGTCGCGCCATTCGCTGTCCGGGGGGAACTCGACAATTCTGAATACCGAGCCTTCGGCCGGGGGGTTGAGCGACACCGGGCCACTTACGCCGTCGTCCGCAGGCGCGTGGTTGTCGACCGGAGTGGTCGCGTGCTGCCAGAAATTGGTGACGACGAAAGTCGGCGTGTTCGCGACGACCTGAACCGAAGGGCTGGGCCCGTCCGAGAGGAAGATCGCCTGCCCCTCCTCATTCAGCCCGGTGACGAGACGGCGGAACTGACGTGTTGTCGGCGCTGGGCTCTCGCTGGAGAGGGTGACGTTGTGCTCAGACATGCGGTGTTCGCTCCTTTACAAATCAGACGAGCGACAGTCCGCCGTCGATCACGACGGTCTGCCCAGTGGTGTACTTCGCGCCGATCAGCGAGACGATGATGTGTGCCACGTCCTCGGCTTGGCCGACACGACGCATCGGCGTCTTCTCTTTGACAAAGTCGTAGAGCGGCCCCCAGCCGGCAGCGGAGGTCCAGGGCGTTTCGATGAGGCCGGGGGCCACGGCGTTGATCCGAATTTCAGGGCCGAGCACCGGGCCGAGCAGTTTCACCATGTGATGCAGGCCGGCCTTACTCACGGCATAGGGAATGCTGCTCCCGCCCACATCGACACCGGCAAGAGCTCCGGTGAACACGATCGATGAGTCCTCGCCCTGCCGAAGATGCGGTTCCGCAGCAAGGACCGTGCGCCACGGCCCGAGGATGTTGTTCGACAGGATGCGGTTCCAGACAGCATCATCAGCAGCGGCGAGGTCCGCATGGGGGATCTTCACCGTCGCTCCCGCGGTGTACACGAGCGCATCGAGGCGCCCGAGGATACCGACCGCCTTCTCTACGACATCCTTCGCCGCGCTCGGGTCTTCCATGTCTGCACGAACATATGTCGCGCCGTCGATTGTGTCGGCGACCGCGTCCCCGGCAGCCTGCTCACGCGACCCGCTGATGACTACTCGCCACCCCTCAGCAGCGAGTCGCCGGGCCGTAGCCTCACCAATTCCACCGGTACCACCGACGATCAGAGCACCCTTTGTGCGCATCTCCACTGTCGCCACACCACCCCTTCTTCCTCGAAGTCAGATCCCACGCATCGCGGGGGATCATGTATGAACATACATTATTTGCAACCGCTCCAGGAGGGCAATCTGCACTTCCCAAAGACCGCGCCGTTCAGCCTGTGACCTTCCCCCGGACACCGCCGACAGCGAAACAACTGCCAGAACCAGTGCCGCGCACCCCCACGGAGATCGACCGCGCAGACACGCGCCACGTCTCAGCCTCCCCGTGACGAACACCGCAGTCGGGGCGGTCCAGGCCGAGTCGAGCGCGAACCGCCCGGAGATCACGCCCATCTCGATCGACTCTCACGAAGCCGGCTACCAGGCGGCGGGTCGATCAGCGTCTGAAGCGTGTACGCGACCCGAACGTCGCTGGCGCCGATGAGGCGACGAACCGGTCTGCATGGGCGACGGAGCCAAAGCTCCGCTCCGCTCCGACCCGTCGCCTCAGAATCACACTTTCACTGATGGATTGACCGGCGCGCAGAGTCAGAGGTGCTCATTGACCCAGTCCGCGATGTAGTGCACGCCGATTGCCTCATTGTCGGCGCCGGCGTGCGCCGAACCCCCTTCGTCCCTTGTGAAGAGGTGGAACTCGCGAGACGGGCTGTTGATGGCCCGCTCATATTGCGGCATCGCAAACTCCATCGGAATCTGCTTGTCATCCTCACCGTGTGTGACGAGGAACGGCACATCGATCTTCTCGACGACATCCTCAAGCGTCATCTTCGGCGCCCACTCCATGAACTCATCCAGAGAGGACTTGTTGAACACCCACTGAACGTGTTCCCAGTAGTGCGGAACGGGGTTCTCCCCCTCTCGGCGGAGGCGACGCTTCTGAAGCTCTCCCCAGTTGTAGTTCGCACCCCAGACCGCGCATACCTTCAGGCGCTTCTCGAAAGCGACAGCTCGGGGCGCGAAGTACCCCCCGAGCGACACACCCATCATGCCGATCCGGTCCGGGTCAACATCCGAGCGCGTCTGCAGATAGTCGACGGCTGCACCAGCCCACACTTCACTGTCATACCTGCCGTACAGCTCCCGCTTGCGGATCGCTCCGCCCGTACCCGGCTGGTCCACGATCAGGGTGTTGATGCCACGACGCGCGAACTCCTGGGCGATATTCGTGCCGTAGAGCATCTCCTTGAAGCTATCGAGACCGTTGCAGAAGATCATGGTCCGCGCCGGGCGCCCATCGGTGGCGGCCGGGTAGAACAGTGCAGGAAAGGAAGTGCCCTCGTAGGGCACTTCTACGACCTCGACGGGTTCCTGTCCGTACTCAATCGCCTTAGCAAACGAGTCAAGGGCACGGTCGTATGCGCCCTGCCGATCCGGGAACTTGGGGCTCTGCATCCGCTCGGCCACGATGTAGTAGATCCATGCGCGACGGTAGAGGGCGCCGGCACTCGCTGTGCGGCCGACCTCGACGTCTCGTTCGGCGCGTTCGACGAGCGAGTCCGCCTTCTTCACCCAGGAGAGGAAGAACTGGGTGGTGCCAGCGTCATCCCCTTGCAGAGAGATGTCGACGAGAGGCTTGCAGATCTGGTCGACTTCACCGATCTTCGCGCCACACGTCATCGCGATGTTGACGGACAGGTTCCAGACGTAGTTGGTCGGAAAGTACTGAAACATTTCAGAGCTTTCCTTCGGCCTTCATCTGCTCGGCCCACGCCCGGCTCTGGAGAGTGGAGACGGGCACGCCCGCCTCGAAGTGCTCGAGGAGCTTCTCCATGTCAATCGGGAGATAGATGGCGTCGTAGTCCCCGACGGTTCCCATGATGCGCTCGAGCCCCTTGGCCATGCCCACCATTGCCACGCCCTTGGTCGGAGCGAACTGCGCGAGCATCTCGACCCGATTCAGGTCGGGATCCAGGTAGTCGATCGTGAAGTCGAACGGGCTCAGACGAGTCGTCAGCGGCCACAGACCAAGCTCATCGTGAATGCGCCGAGCGGTGATGAGCAGATCCTCCATCGTCCGGAAACGCCAGTTCATGTGCTCCAGCCGGCACGGGCGCTGAGGGAGCGAACGCGGCTCTACACCCTCGGGCACCTCGACCTCCTCACGGACGTCGAGCTGCATAGCCTGCGGGCGATTTCCGCCGTACGCATTGACGATGCCGATGCGGTGGTTCTCGTCATCGTGGCTGAGGGCGATGAACTCCCAGGTCCCGTAGTCCGTCTTCCAGACGTAACGCAGATTCAAGGCCGTCTGGTAGAAGCGGACCAGCTCGTTGACGCCCGGGCCCTGGTGGAAGACCGAGAGGTGCAGGATCTCCTCGGGAACGGGGAACTCCGGCCGGTCCGGACCACCCCAGAACTTCTGCTCGGTCGGTACCCACACGTCAGGGTGCGGCTGGCTGAGCGTGGATGCGGTGTTGTCTTCCGTCACGGAATCTTCCCTTTCGTCCTGTCCGAGTGCACATCTTTGAACACTTGACCAAACAATTGCACAGGCGCTGATAACGTGTCAAGCGAGTCGGTTCAGGCCGCCCGGACCCAGATCTCCAGTCGCTCAGCGCAACGGTGACGGCACGTCTGGCGCGAGCGCTCGGCCGAAGGAGGGGAGCCCATATGGTTCACACGAGCACAGCACGTAGCGAGAACAAGCTCGGCGCCCGAACGCGTGGAGCGATCCTGGACGCGGCCGAAACCCTCTTCGGGCGGGGGAGCTACGACTCCGTGTCTCTGCGCGACATTGCCCAGGAGGCGGGCGTCCTTCTTGGTGCCGTCGGCCACCATTTCAAGGGGAAAGAAGCACTCTTTCGGGCCGTCGCCACCCGTCGCGCCGACGCGGTGAACCAAGCTCGTCTTGACCGGCTGCACGAGATCGAGACTCCGACCGTGGAGAGCGTCGTCGATGCTTTCGTCCGGCCGGCACTCGAGCTCTGCGCACAGCCGGAATGGCGCAATTACCTCACGGTCGTCGCTCAGCTCTCGCAAGAGGAACGCTGGCAGGAGCTTGACTCCGAGTTGTTCCTGGCGACGGCTCTCGTGTTCGTCGAGCAGTTGGAGAGGGCTCAACCGCGAGCGCCCAAAGCCGCGCTCAGAGAAGGCCTGCAGCACGGCATCTCCGTATTGCTCAGCGCAATCGGAGGACAAACGTGGCGGTTGAACAATCTCGGCGCAGGCGACTCCCCCAAGACGATCCAAGCGACTGACATCGATCACGTGGTGTCGTTCATCACAGGTGGAATCGTGGCGCTGTCGAATGCTGAGTGAACATCATGACCATAAGCCGCGCGGCGCACGCGATTGTGTGATGCCGCATGTGCAGCCTGTGCAACGAGATGAAGAAGCCTGAACCCCAGAGCCTCTCGGGCGGAAGGACAGCAGCAGGGTCACTCTGCTGCCCGATCAAAGCTTGGGCGGGGGTTGGGGCGTGACGGCCCCAACCCCCGGGACACTCACGGCTGGTAGACGACGCTCTTCAGGTCGACCGGCTCGGTGAGCAGGTTGTACTCGAGCATCAGGTCGTTCCAGATACCGAGGTTGTCAACGGCGGGGTACCCCGTCACCCAAACCGGAAGATTGATGGCGGCGGCCACCTCCGGCTTCTGGTTGAACGGTTCACCCTGAATAATCTCGCGAGCAAGATTGGGGTCACCCGCAAGATCTGCGTTCCCGCGCTCGAGGGCCCGCGCGAAGGCCGCCGTCGTGTTCGGGTTGCTACTCACGAACTCTGCGGTCATCGCCATGCCCGACACAGGCACAGACTGTGTGGGTCCGGTGTAGCTAGCCATGACCTTCGCCAGACCGGCACCGTCCGCAGCGGTCGCGAAAGGCTCCACCAGCCACGCTGCGTCAACACTTCCTTGCGTGACGGCACCGATCATGTCAGGGAAGGGAAGCTCAGTGAAGGTCACCTGGGACGAATCGACTCCGTCTGCGTCTAGGACCGCGCGAATGGTGAGCTCTCCCGTGTTCTTGAGGCTGTTGACCGCAACGGTCTTGCCTTCAAGATCGGCCGGAGAGTCGATCCCCGAGCCGGATGCTGCGTAGACCCCCGCGGTCTCCTCCGTCCCCGAAACCCCCATACCCACAAAGCGCAGCGGAGCCGCATTCTCGTTAGCCAGGAACCAGGACGGCCAAGTGGCGGAGGACGCCTGCAAATCCCCGGAGATGAGGGCAGGCCCCAAGGCGCCACCACTTGCAGCGGGCTGGACGACGACGTTCAGACCTTCCTCTTCGAAATAGCCTGCGTCGACGGCGCGGACAATGCCCGCCATATCAACCACAGGAACGATACCGACGGTGAGATCGGTGACTTCGAGAGCCGAACTCGCTGCCGCAGTGGTGTCCGATTCGGATCCGCAAGCGGCCAAGCTGAGCGTCATCGCTCCGGCGATGCCGAGCGCAGCAACGCGAGACTTCACTGTCGAACTGATCATTTCCCTACTTTCTGCTGGACCGTCTCGATGACGGTCGGTTTGAGATGCGTGACGGAATGAACGGCGTACTCGCGCCGAAATCACTCTGCGTCCCGGGCCGAAGGGATCCCCTGTGCTTCCGTTGCCGACGCTCCGGGCTGTGCGTTGCGAATGAGGCGGGCGACTTCTCCGCGCAGGTGGATGAAGAGCGGGTCTTCCTTCGTGGCGATCTGATCGCGCGGGCGCGCCAGATGCACGTCCAAGACGGTCTGGACAACTGTGGGCGGCTTTGAGAGCACCACGACCCGATCTGCGAGGTAGACCGACTCGTCGATATCGTGCGTCACAAACAGGATCGTTATGTCGAATCGTTCGCGAACGGATAGAACAAGGTCCTCAAGGTCTTCACGGGTCTGCGCATCGATCGAGGCAAAGGGTTCGTCCATCAGGAGGATCGTGGGGCGATACGCGAGCGCCCGAGCAATGGCTACCCGTTGCTGCATTCCACCCGAAAGCTGCGTGGGGTACCTGTCTTCAAATCCTTCGAGTCCAACGGCGGCGAGAGACTCCTGGACTCGCTGTTCCACTTCATCCTTAGGAAGGTGAAGGCGGCGAAGAGGGAACCGCACATTGTTGACGACCGTCAGCCATGGAAACAGTGAGCCACGATAGTCCTGAAAGACCATCGCGAGCCCCTCGGGAACTTTGGTGATCGCGGAGCCGTCCAGGCGCAGGGTGCCCCCGGTCGGGACCATGAGGCCGGCCATTGCTCGCAGCAAGGTTGTCTTCCCGCAACCAGAAGGGCCAACGATCGACACGAGCTCGCTCTTGCGAACGTCGAATGTGATGTCCTTGAGTGCAAGATGTTGCTTCTCGCCAAGGCCATACGTATGGGTGAGACCGCTCACGTCGAGGACGCGTTCTTCAGCCGCAGCACGAGTCATGAGATCTCCTTTCCGCCAAGCAGCTGCCAGCGCAGAGCGCGGCGCTCAATGACGGTGATGATGAGGTTCAGCAGGTAGCCGATGATTCCCAGGACGGCGATGGCCGCCCACATGTCCAAGGTGAGAAATGTGCGCTGCGCCTGGATCAGCTGAAAGCCGATACCTCCGGTCGCGGCGATCATTTCTGAGATGACCATCAGGATGACGGCGAGGCCAGCGCTGGTCCTCACGCCCGCCATAATCTTGGGCGCTGCTGCCGGGAGGACGATTCGAAAGAGGCGGTCTACCCGGCTGATGCGGAATACTCTCGTGGCCTCGAAGGTGAGAGGCGGAATCGATCGAACTCCCTCAACCGTGTTGAGCAGGACCGGCCACACAGATCCAAACGCAATGAGAGCGACACGCATGCCGTCACTCACGCCAAACAGAAGAAGAAACACGGGGAACAACGTGGGTGGCGGGACCGCGCGAAAGAACTGCAAGATCCATTCCAGGTAAGCCTCGACCCGCTTCGACAAACCGAGCGCAATACCCAGGGTTACCCCCGCCGCAACAGCCAACAGAAGACCCTGACACATACGCAGCAGGCTTGCTCCGATGTCCCTCGTCAGGCCCGTTGGAACCCCCGTCTCAGGGTTCGGTATCCAAAGCTCGACCATACGTTCGACGATGCGCATCGGAGGAGGCCAGTAGGTCGAAGGCGATATCGTCGCGGCGATTTGCCACAAAGCAAGTAGCAAGATGAGAACGCCCCAACCGAGGAGAACCCTGGGAAAGGCGCCGCCCCGTCGCGGGGCGCCCTGTCTCGACCTCGACGAACGTCTCGAGTCGGCACTGGCCGCGTGCCGGACATCCACTCGCGCAGTCATGAAAGCGTCACCTTCCGCCATGAGAAGAGCTGAGACTCAATCGCGCGCAGCAGGACGTTGACGAGCACCCCGATCACTCCAGCAACGACAGTGGCGGCGAGCACCGCTGCGGTATCCCCACCCGACGCGGACAACCGGAGGATGAATGACCCGATACCCGTAGAGGTACCAGCGAGAATCTCCGCGCTGATCGCGACGATCAGCGCGATGGATGCGGAGATGCGGATACCGGTGAATGCGAAGGGAGCCGCCGAGGGCAGCAACACCCGTCGCATGGTCTCTGCGGGGGAAAGCCTGAACGTGCGGGCGGTCTCTTTGGTGACGGGGTCGATATCCCGCACCCCGTAAAGGGTGTTGAACAGTATCGGCCAGATCGACGCGAAGAAGACCAACGCGATCTTCATCTCCAGGCTGAGCCCGAGAACCAGAACTGCGAGGGGCACGAGTGCCACCGAGGGGACCGGGCGCAGGAACTCAATAACCACGCGCACGGAATCGTATGCAAGCCGGAACGTCCCCAGGAGGAGGCCGGCAGGGACTGCAACGACCGTCGCGATGATGAGGCCAATCCCCCAGGCAGACAGCGTTGATGCTACGTCGAGGAGAAATCGCGGGTCCGTGAGCAGCCGAAAGAACGAGCCAAGAACCTCTGACACTGGCGGGAGCGCGCTCGAAGGAATCAGGCCGGCAATGGATGCCAACTCGAGTCCACCGAGCAGCACAAGCACGCCCGTGATCCCCTGAACACTGCGGGACCGGAAGAACCCGGTATGACGAAGGTGGGGCACTGTCGTGATGGACACCGTGCTCAAGTGAGAACCACCGCCTCCGCTCGGCGGCAACGTGTACTCCGGTCCTGCATCGAAACTCCCTCGTTCGGAAGTCAATGTAGACAGTTACGTCGCATCATGTCAATTCATGCATGTATGGCGATGCGGGTCGGATCCTTGGATGATGCAGTTTGATCCAGATCGCCCGCTTCCCGCAGCCCCCAGGACTCGGCCGAGACCACAGCGACCAGGCCTTGTGCAATGGTGGCGAAGGACGTCGCTCCCTCCCCATTGCGCAGGGGACGCTGATCGTCGCCATCGTGACAGACATGCGACTCAGTCGGGGACAATGCCTAGCGTGAAAGCAACTGACCTCAGCGCCGTCGACTTGGGCGTGAGGAACGAACTGGTGACAGGTTCGGTTTAGGCCGCGAGTGTGAGCGGCTCGG